>JAUVYC010000264.1 GCA_030603285.1 Spirochaetota bacterium | reverse complement strand
TATATGTTCTGAACTGCGGAGAAGCCTATGCTCTGGCTGTGGCAGAAATGGCTCTGGGATTTGCGATTGATCTGGGACGAGGAATTACCAAGGAAGACAGAAGGGCAAGAAGCGGAAATGAAAAATATCTTGCAGAAGGATGCCTTGATTCAGTGTTGTTATCAGATTCTGACGTAGGAATAATCGGGTTTGGATTCCTGGGGAAAGCTTTAACAAAGCTTCTTGCCCCTTTCCGGTGCAGAGTAAGGGTTTATGACCCCTGGGTTCCTGACAGCATGATAATTGAACACGGGTGTATACCGATCACGCTCGAGGATGTTCTTGAGAAAAGCGGGTTTGTTTTTGTCATGGCAGGTGTGACGAAAGATAACCGGGGATTTCTAAGCGCGGAAAAACTTTCGCTGATTAAAAAAGATTCGTTCTTTATTCTTATGAGCCGGGCAGCAATCGTGGATTTTGACGCGTTATGCGAACTGACTGAAGAAAGGAGATTCACAGCCGCGACAGATGTTTTCCCGGAAGAGCCGATTCCCAGAAACCACAGAATCAGAAAAAATGAAAATATTCTGCTATCACCTCATAGGGCAGGTGGAATACCCCAGGCTTTTGCGCGGATAGGTAAAATGGTTATTGATGATCTTTCTTTGATACTTCGCGGACTGCCCCCACTGCGTATGCAGATTGCAATGAGAGAAACAGTCAAAAACTTGATAAGCAAACCAGCGGGATAAAACTGTAATTCTCATCTTTATAAATATTTTTAAACGACAATAGGAGTCGTTCTTGATTAGATATCATCTGAACCGGATATCTGTTGATAAAACTGGTTACAAATAACTATATCGGGAGGAGTTTTATGAGTGGGATAAAAGGCCCGGCAATATTTCTCGCCCAGTTTGCTGATGACAAGCCGCCCTTCAACAACCTCGAAAGCATTTCATTATGGGCAAAGTCTTTAGGCTACAAGGGAATGCAGATACCGGCATGGGATAAAAGGCTTATTGATATTGATAAAGCAGCATCTTCCGGATCATACTGCGAAGAAATCAGGAGCAGATGCAGCAGTATTGAAATTACTGAACTTGCTTCCCATCTTTTTGGCCAGCTTATAGCTGTTCACCCTGCGTATGACGAACTTTTCGATGCTTTTACAGAGCCACCTTTAAGAAACAACCCGAAAGCCCGGCAGAAATGGGCGGTTGAAAAAATGATGGCAGTTATAAAAGCATCAGCCAATCTGGGACTAAAAACAGTACCGACTTTTTCCGGCGCGCTATTATGGCATCTGATGTATCCATGGCCGCAGAGGCCGGCAGGAATTGTTGAGGAGAGTTTTAAGGCTCTAGCTTCTTTCTGGAAACCTGTTCTAAATACAGCATCAGATTACGGGATAGATCTTGCTTATGAAATTCATCCGGGAGAAGATCTCCATGACGGAGTGACTTTTGAAAAATTTTTTGAAGCTACCGGCAGACATAAGAGCGTAAACATACTTTATGATCCTTCCCATTTTTTACTTCAGTGTCTTGATTATATTGACTTTATACATATTTACGGAGAATTCATAAAAGCATTTCACGTAAAAGACGCAGAGTTGAGGTTATCAGGAAGGTCCGGTGTTTATGGCGGATATCAAAACTGGAAAGAACGACCTGGCAGATTCAGAAGCCCTGGCGATGGCGATATTGATTTTAAAAAAGTATTTACAGCTCTTACTGAAATCGGATACTCATCATGGGCAGTTATTGAATGGGAATGCTGTGTAAAAGACGCTGTACAGGGAGCAAAGGAAGGGGCTCTATTTATAGAATCTCATTTAATTAAAACTCCTGAAAAAAGTTTTGATGATTTCGCGGGAACTGCAACAGATAAAAAAAGGAACAGAAAAATTATTGGTCTTGAATAGTTTTTTATATCTAATGGAGGGATATAATGAAAAAACTGTATGGAGGAATAATCGGGTCAGGCAAAAACTCGTTTATCGGGTTAGTTCACAGAGCTTCTGCCGCTCTTAACGGAGAAGCAGAAATTATAGCTGGTGTTTTTTCAAGCGACTCTGCAAGATCTGCAGAGCGCGGAGCAGAATTAGGAATTGAAAAAAGCAGAATATACAGTACTTACACAGAGATGATAGAAAAAGAAAACAGTCTTCCTGAAGGGACAAGAATTGATTTTGTTATAATAGCAACTCCAAATGCTTCACACAGTAGCATGACAAAAGCATTTTTTGAGGGAGGATTTCATGTTGTCTCGGATAAACCCATGGCAGTTTCTCTTTCTGAAGCGCTTGAAATAAAAAAAACAGCGGAAAAAACAGGAATGATATTTGTGCTGACACATGGTTATACCGGTTATCCGATGGTTAAACAGGCAAGGGACATGGTCAGGTCCGGCAGGATCGGAAATGTAATCAGTATTTTGGTTGGATACACTCAAGGGTGGCTTTCTCCACTTATAAATGACCCGGAAATATTCAAGACATGGCATCTTGATCCTGCCGTTTCAGGTCCGTCCTGTACAATGATAGATGTTGGAATTCATGCGCTGAATCTTGTCCAGACAATAACAGGTTTAAAACCTGAAAAAGTCTGTGCAGACCTTAACACAGCCATCCCCGGAAACCAGCTTGATGATAATGGAAGTGTTCTGATGAAATTCAGTGGCATGGCAAACGGCCTTCTTCATGCTTCACAGGTTTCAGCCGGGGAAGGAAACGCTCTACGGATAAGGATATATGGAGATAAGGCAAGCCTTGCCTGGGACCAAGAATTCCCCGAAGTTCTTGAAATGATGAACCCTGACGGTACAAGCACAATATTTAAAAAAGGGATTCCGGCCTTGTGTTTAGATGCCCGAAAAGCATCGAAACTTCCACCCGGTCATCCGGAAGGTCTTATCTGCGCGTTTTCAAACATATATTCTGCTGCTTTTAAAGCTATGCACTGTGTTAAAAACAATCAGTCCCCATGTTCCGGAGGAATAAGCGGGTGGGATTTTCCCGGTATGGACGAAGGAATAACAGGGATTGCTTTTGTAGAGGCAATTTTAAAAAGTAACGAGTCATCGGAAAAATGGACAGAAGTCATTTTGTAAAATCTTTTTGATTTGAAATGAAAAAAGGAGCTGCTACATAGCAGCTCCTTTTTTTGTTCAATTGCAGAAAGAATAAGCAATTGATATAAGTTTTTCTTCTAATCAGTCTACTTCATCCGGATTATAGTAGTCAGCTGCGTTTTCAGCTGTTATAAGTTCTGCTGAAAGAATAATTCTTAAAGGAAGCTTTTTCTGATAGAAACCTTCAAAAACCTGATTGTTATAACCGAGAACAGCAAGCCCGATAGCTGTTGCTATACAGTCCGGAGGGTAAGTGACATTTGCTTTTACAAGTTCGTCGCCATCCATTATCTTCTGGAGCATTGCTTTTGATGCGCCACCGCCGAGCCATACTTTAATATCGCTTCTTCCTGACTCTTTATAAGCCTGAAGAGCGCCTTTCATCATATCATCATCAGCTGTATAAACAGCATCAATATGGGGATATTTCTGCAGGTAGTTTTCCATTACAGTAAGAGATTTTTCCTGGTTCCACATGCCTGGCTGTGAATCAAGTATTTCCATTCCCGGATATTTGGCTGCAGTTGCCTTGATTGTGTCAATTCTAATTGTATTGATGGGGCATGGAATACCTTCGATGATAACCATTTTGCCCTTATATCCCAGTTCTTTTGCAATCCATTCAGTTCCTTCACGGGTATAACCTTCATCATCATTTGAAATGTAAACATCATAAACAGGTTTTGTTGTGCCCCTGTCAAGGACTACAGTGTATATTCCTTTTTTATAAACCTCTTCTATAA
>JAUVYC010000061.1 GCA_030603285.1 Spirochaetota bacterium | reverse complement strand
GGCCTGAAAATTCTGCATAGAAAGTCAAGAAAAGAATTATTTACAAGCACCCAGAACTCAAGATCATTGCTGATTACTTCGAAAGGACAATTTTCATAATATATTGTTGCAACGACATCGGCACTGAGCACACCGATTATTCTGTTGTCGATTGAGCCGTGCCCTTTATATACCCTGAAACTGTCCTCTTTTTCCACCAGCCAGAATGTGCCCTTTAAACCTCTGCTGTCTTCTGCATAATACCTGTCTGCACCTTCGCGTACAATTTTCAAGGAATGAATTTTGTACTGATTTAACAGGTAAGATGCATACGGCAGGTTGTCGAGGAAAAAATCCATTTCCTCAGTAGTAAGGGAAATTGTAAACCCTGTTACTTTTTGGTGAAATGTATATTTTGTTTTTATATCTTCTATTGTATGTGTATCTGCAGTAAGAGGACAAGAAAGTGAAAAACATGATAAAAAGAAGACGATTATCAGAAAACGGTTCAATTTATTTCTGCTCCCCTTATTATTAATATGGTTTTATGTATTGGTAGGGGCAGGTTTCAAACCTGCCCCTACTTACATGTTCTACAGAAGTAGTGCGGGTAAGTAAAAAAGTGGATTGATTATAAAAGGCAGTAATATTGTTACTGACATTCAAAACATTTTTCAGGGTAATTCTTTCTTCCCTGAGATTGGCCTTTGTATTATTGATTGAGATTCTTTTCTATATCTTTCAGGAAGGTTAATTTATTAAACAGCATCTTTTTTTCGCCGTTCATTTTTTTATCAATTTTTTTAATATTAATAAACAGTTCGATGATTATATCATAAAAAATCTTCAGATTGCCTGGTGCATTATCAACAGTCATTTTATATAAAATCTTATTATCAATTGACATTCTTGCCATGCGCCTTGCTTTTTCATCCATCATTTTGGGTATAATTTCTTTTTTAATTTTTACAAGAAAGGTAGTAAAAGTTAATATTTGCTCATATAACTTTTCTAGCTCATATCCTTCTGCTTCAAAATATTTATTGGAATTTACCAGATCCTCAAAATCTATCCAGTCATTTTTAGGAATATTGGACTCGTTCAGGTAATAACTGATAAATTGATTGCTGATAAATAATTGATATTGATTTTTTAATTTCTCAATTATGTCATAAATGATTTTATCTTTGAAATTCATAGAAGATTACTCCACTGCATTTTAATGTATTTTTTACAATATATGTGCAGATGAAATTATAAATCGTATATCAGAGGGATCTCTTCATACACATCAACCCCCTATAATCCATTTATAGTAATACAATAATATATGAAAGTAAATATTCCAACTAAAATTTATCTCGAACCCCCATTTTTCACAAATTTCTATAAATACAGAAAAATTGGGGTTGAAGATGATAACATCGACATTTAACAAAACATTATAAAATTACTTTCTATTTTATATATATTTTTACCTGTCTTCCGATATATAAATAGCTGCTAAATTTATTTAGCTGATTACATCAAGATGCTGACCTCAAAGTTATGGAAAATATTGATGGGTTTTCGTGCATAAGTGATTGTCCATTATTAGTTGTATTAAGGAGAGATAAATAAATGCATAGAGAAAAAGCCTGCTGGGGGTTATTTATCTTCATTTTTTCACCTCTGCTCATTGCAGGGTCATACTTACTTGTTAATCTTTATCCCCCTGAATACAACAGGATAGTTTACCAATCTGTTTTTCCTGTTGTATGTGTGGTTTTTTCTCTGATATCCTTTTTTGCCGGCCATTTTTCATACCCACGGGTTCATAACCTGAAGGTATACCTGATAGGTTATCTCACCGGATTAACAGGAACAGGTTATTTAATATATTCCAGATTCATTGAGCGCCCTGTTTACCACATTACTGTACTTTATCTCTGTATTTTTTTGAATTTCATCTTTGTTTTAATGCTGCCATCGTATATTAAATACCGTACCACACGCCGCTTTACCCGCAGTATAGTTATAATGGAACTTATGCTATTGATTGGCATTTATTTCATGCCCGTTTTAATTAAATGGACTCATATATTTACTTTCAGTGATTTCTACCATTATGCTGCATGGGGACCCATTCTCTGGATGGGATTTGTTTTACTGACAAGTATGACATTTATCAGGAATGAGTTTCATTTTGGGGGAGTTCTTTCTGGCTGTGCACTCTTTTATGTTGCTGCCTGGCTGAGCCCTCTTTTTACATCTCAAACCAGCGGGATGGAGCAGGTTCTTTTTGCAATTGCTCCAGTATATCTTGTGAGCGGAATTCTTATCCACTGGTTTTCCCGGATGGATCATCGGGCTTCCTATGATCCGCTTCTTCAGGTGTATAACCGGAACTACTGCAGCAGGATTATTGAAGAACAGTCAAATACCAACACTTCGCCTCCATTTGGTGTGGCTATGATCGATATTGACCATTTCAAAAATATCAATGACACATATGGACATCAGGCAGGAGACAGGGTACTTTTTAATCTTGCTCAAACAATTCAGCAGGAAGTGGTTCCTGGAGGCATTGTATGCAGATACGGCGGTGAAGAGATAGCGGTCTTTTTCCCCGGGAAACAGACAAAAAAGATAGCCCCAATCATGGAAAGAGTCCGGGCAAAAATAGAAAATATGAAAGTTGGAGGAGGCAGGAAGAACCTGTCGGTAACCGTTTCCTGCGGTATAGCACATCGAAACAAAGCATCACAAAGCATCTCTGATGTTGTTCATAATGCAGATAAAGCACTGTACAGTGCTAAAAGAAACGGCAGGAATCAGGTGAGAACTGCCAGTACACGTTATTCACGGCCGAAAAGGAAAAAACCATAAATATAAAAAAGTTAGGCTTTTTAACATTAATTTATTCACAAGAGTATAACCATGCTTGACATTGCAGGGGCACGATGATAAGTTTATAATCTTAGTAATCTTTTAAATGAATTGTTTAGGAGGGGAATGATGCCCGTTAAAGAAAGGAGAAGCAATATGGACAGACGAAGCGAAAAAGATAGGAGATCCGAAAGATACCGAAGAACAGGAATAGATAGAAGAAAGAAAGATCTGGTCATGGAAGTCAATTCAAGAACCGGGCAAGACAGACGGTCTGTAAATGAACGGCGATGGATCTTAGAGAGAAGATCTGGTTTGGACAGAAGGGAGCAATTTGCATAGTTAATACTGTCTTTTTATGAATCATGTTTTTCATCTTTGATTCATTTTTTTGCGAATTTTCTTTTAAACCTAAAATGAATTTCACACGTAAAACCACCCTTTTTCTGTTTACTATAACTTCTGTATTTATTTTAAACCAGTGTTATCTTCCAAAACAGGGATTGTATTTAATCCGTTATAATTCTACAGCAGAAGACATTGACGTAATACTGAAAGATAAAAATCTTGCTGATGAGAACAGGAATATCCTCACTCTTATTAGAGAAATTAAAGAATATTCGGTCACTTCAATTGGACTCCGGAATGATAAAAGTTATACTAAGTATGTTGAGATCGATAAAGGGTATCTTGTTGATGTTGTATCAGCCTGTGAAAAGGACAGGTTCGAGCCGTATACCTGGAAGTTTCCTTTTTTTGGTTCATTCCCGTACAAAGGGTTTTACGAACAACAGGATGCTGAAAATGAAGCTGAGAGGCTGCGCAGAAAGGATCTTGATGTAATGATAAGGCAGGTTGATGCATTCAGTACGCTTGGTTTTTTCTCCGACCCGGTTTACAGTTTCATGAAGGATTATTCAGTTTATTCTATTGCATCACTGATTATCCATGAGCAGACCCATGCAACAATCTTTTTAAAAAACCGGATACAATTTAATGAAGAACTTGCAACTTTTATCGGAAACGAAGGTGCGCTCCAGTTTGTAAGAGATAAATACGGTACTGATTCTGAATATTATACCAATTTATTAAACTACAGGGAGGACCTTGATACTTATTTTACACTTTTCCGCTGCCTGTACGATGAGTTGAATGCTGTTTATGAGAAAGATGTAAGCAGAGAGTATAAGCTTGAAAGAAAAGAAGAAATTTTCAGGTCATTCAAAGGGCGAATTATAGCTGAATACAATACACTTTTTAAAACTGATTCATTTAAGAATATTGGAAAAATACAGTTAAATAATGCATATGTACTATCTATAAACAGGTATACAGGGGGTCTGTTACTTTTTTACGAACTTTACGAAAAGATGGATCATGATCTTAGAAAAACAGTTGATGTCCTTAAACAGTTAAACAAACACAAAGGTGATCCCAGGGAGTTTATCCGTGAGTCCCTTGAATATGGGAATGAATAAGTTCATTGCCAAAAGGAAACCACCTCCTTTGGAGGTGGTCTATAATATTTATAAAAAGATTAATTCAAAGGCTATGCCTTTAAAAGCCTTTTGGCTTGGGAAAAGCCACCTGCTTTGCAGGTGGTCTTTTACTGATTTTTTGGACATTATTTTCATTCATCGTGGTTTTTCAAAGAGGCATGAATATTTATTCTGAGAATCTCTCTGATACGACCTCTTTTACAGCATCAATGGCATAAAGAACATCCTCCCTTGACACCTCTTTTGATGTTACAAAACGCACTGCTTTCTCTCCTGCTGATGTGGCATACACCCCTTTCGACGCCAGGGATTGAAGAAATATCGGTGCTTCAAACCAGGGATATTCAAAAGAGGCGAGTACAAAGTTTGTATGTACTCTCGTTAAATCAACAGTTATCCCCTGTATTGCGGCAAGATTTTCTGCAAGAATCCGCGCATTGTGATGGTCTTCTTTTAACCTGCCGATGTTTTCCTCAGATAATGCTGAAAGGCCGCAGGCACACAGCCAGCCGGTCTGCCTCATGCCTCCTCCGAGCATTTTCCGGTAACGTTTTGCCTTTTTTATAAAGGATTCAGGTCCGCAGAGGACCGAACCGACTGGAGCTCCGAGGCCCTTGGAAAGAGACACCATGACTGAGTCTACGAACCGGGTTATTTCCGTAACTCTTTTACCCAGATATACGGCTGCATTAAACAAACGGGCGCCGTCAAGATGTATCGGAATGTGATGTTTTTCTGAAATTGTGCGGATCTCGCGGAATTTATCAAGAGGTGAGACAATACCCCCGTACCGGTAATGTGTGTTCTCAAGGCAGATTAGGGATGTTTTCGGATAATGGATATTGTCCGGGCGTATAGAACGCTCGACTATTGAAGGATCCGGAATTCCATCTTTCCCGGTTACCGTTTTGATCATCAATCCGCCGATACATGCGGCTCCGCCTGTTTCAGATGCACGTATATGTGCATTCTCTTCTACAATAATTTCATCACCTCTTTCTGTATGAGACATGAGGGCAGCCAAATTACCCATTGTTCCGCTCGGTAGAAAAATCGCCTTTTCTTTGTCCAGTTTCTCCGCGGCATAATCTTCAAGTTCCCTCTGTTTTGGATCTTCATCATACACAGAATCCCCAAGCGGAGCTTTAAAAGCTTTGTCCCTCATCTCCCCGTCAGGAAGAGTAATGGTATCCCTTCTCAGATCAATTCTTCTCATCCTATTTCCCCCGATCTAATTATTAAAAATGGTATAATGTTCTCCATAATATTATATATAGCGGAAATTTCTATAATAAATTTACTCGATTTCTTTATCCTTTTCTTGACAATTCAGGAAATATAATCTATTGTTATTCACGTTATAATAGTGTTTACATTTATTCATTTGGATAAAGTTATCCTCAATCATTGATACTTTAATATATTTTGAGAACTTAACATGTTTAAGATAGCATGTTAAAAAAAATAATCATAATCTCAATTGGAGGGAGGATATATGAAAATTATAAAAAATATCATGGTTCTATTGCTCATTGGGTTTGTCCCCATTTTGATTGTTTCAGGGTGTGCATCTCTGACTGATGTTGTGATGGGAGGAGCAGCTGCTGGTGTGGAAAGAGCAGTGTCAGAGAGAGCTGAACAGGCAGTATATAAACGGCTTGCTCCAAAAGAGCAGCTCCCGCCGCCTGCGTCTCCCGGATGGGGTCAGTTTATGGCAAATCAGGCTCAGATAGTTTTTGCTTATTCTTTTTCTGCTGGCGGATTCTGGCTCGGGCAGGTCGGTTATAAGCCTGGAGAATACACAAAGTTTGAATGGCACCCTGAGGGAGATTCTCCCGTTACTATTGAAAGAGCATTCTTGAAAAAATTAGATGACGGGAAAGAGTGGTGGAGGGTTTCCTGGGCTGAAGAGGAAGATACATGGATTTATGAAGCTCTCTTCTCACCTGGCGAAGATGGCAAGCTGCTTCGCCTGAGGGCACGTGATGCTGATGGGAATGAAGGTGAAGTGCCTGTAACAGAAGGCCACGCAATATATGTTCCACCGGCTGAGCTGACTGAGGAGAGCATAGAAGGTGCGACCGTTGAACACGAAAAGATAAAAACACCTGCAGGAACGTTTGAAGCAGATCATGTCGTCTATCTTTCTGTAACGGGAGAAGGTGATGTTGAATGGTGGATCACTGATGAGGTGCCAGGCGGTGTTGTAAAATACCTCATAAGCAGTAAAGAAGAAGGTGTGATCTGGTCGAGCATTCTCAAGGAAATGGGAAAGAATGCGACGACTATCCTCGGGTCTTTTTAAATCGTAAAAAATAATCTACGTTTTTAATATTATTGAGACATTGTGTAGGGGCAGCCCGAGGGGTTGCCCCTATAGTGTATTAACAATCTTTTCAAGTTTTTTACTGTACATTTTCTAGTACCTTAATCCTGATTTTCTTGCCCAAAAGGCACAAACTTTAGTTTGCAAGAAAATATCTTTATAATCTTGAATGCGGCTTGTCCACATCAGGATGTAGAGCCATCTTTAAATATGTTTATTTATTTGTATATGAGCGGCTCATTGTGGATTAAAGTATATTTAAAGGACGGTTTTTTTAAAACGCTCATACTCTTTTTGCCATATTTCTGAATAAAGGGTTTTATACTCCTTAATTCTGAATGCCTGCTTTATGAGGGGAATTGAAACATCAAGGCTGCTTATAATCCCAAGACCCACAGCCTGCACCATGATATTCCCAACAGCAGTTGCCTCATCCGGTCCTGCGATTACAGTCAGTCCGGTTGCATTAGCCGTGAACTGGTTGAGCAATTCATTCTTGCTTCCGCCTCCAACAACATGGACAACTTTAGTTGGGTTTCCGCATACTTCCGATATTTCTTCATTGACCGATCGATATTTCATGGCAAGGCTTTCGTATACCACCCTCAAATAGACACCTCGATCTGCCGGTACTTTCTGTCCGGTTTTTTTACAAAACTCAGCAATAGCCTCTTCCATGTTGGAAGGATTATAAAAGCATTTATCATCCGGGTCTATGAATGATGTAAACGAGGGCGCCTTTTTTACTAATCGTGTTATTTCTTCCCAGCTTAGCTCTTTGCCATCTACCACCTTCCATCTCCTCCGGAGCTCCTGCACAGGCCATGTTCCCATGCAATTTTTTAAAAAACGTATATTACCGATACCTCCCTCGTTGCTGATATTTGCAGCCATTGCTCTTGGGGAAGTAATGGGCTTCGGGATTAATTTTCCAACAAGTGACCATGTGCCTGAGCTGATAATCAATGCCTCGTCAGGATTTTTAACAGGGGCAGCAGCATAGGCACTCGCAGTATCATGAGAGCCGACAGTTACCAGCTTCGCCTGATTTAATCCGATCGAGTCTGCAACAGGCTTAAGAAGCTGTCCAACAACTGCTCCCGGTGGAACAATTTCAGGCATCACGTGCGACGGAATACCCAGTTTTTCAAGAATTTCTTCACTCCATTCCCTTTTGTGAGCATCCATGAGTTGTGTTACACTGGCCCATGAAGAATCAATTTTTTTTACATTACCAAGATAAAAATAAAAGAGAGTCGGCATAGGCAGGAATGTACAGCCCGGCTGTAATAGTTCTTTACGGTTGCTGGTAAACCAGAGCAGTTGATTACTGATATTAAACGGTTGAAAATGTATCCCGGTAATTTCATATATCAGATCAGTATCTATTTTTTTCTTTACAGCTTCAACCATGTTGTCAAGACGGTGGTCGCGGTAGCAATATACCTTGCCCAGAAGATCACCATCAGCAGAGATGAAGGTTCCGTCCGTTCCCCACGTGTCAACACCGATCGAATCCACTGTTTCAGAGATTTCGCGGCGATAATTCTGCAGGCCTTTGATAATATTTTGATACAGCAGAAGATCATCCCAGTACGTCCGTTCTGTAACTTTGCCGCTCCTGTCTGATATGTAAAATGGAACTCCTTCATGGGTAAACCGGTGAACCTCCTCGATGGAAAAGTTTCCACTATTGAAGGTGCCTGCAAAACATTTTCCTCCTGAAGCCCCCAGATCGGCAGCAAAGACTTTCTTTGAATTCATGATATTCTCCTTTTAACGATCAGCACAGTTTATAACTTTATACCATATAAAAATTGTAAAATCAATGCCCAACCGGATATTCAATTTATTCGTGGCATTTCCATTTGGCATTGACTAACCTGTCTAATAGTGTTATCAATTTTTAGTATCTTTTTAATCCTGAATGTGGCTTGTCCACATTAGTACCGTAATAACAATTTCATTGCTTTTTTGGCAAGGAAATTCTACAAATCAAGAATGCGGCTTGTCCGCATTAGGGATTAATATTTATGGTTTCCAAGTGAAAAAATGGAAAATTATCATCTTAAAAACATGGTGGTTACTGATTTAGATGGAACGCTCCTTCAGAGCAATAAAAAGATTAGTAATACCGATTTACACACGCTGCGCTTTCTTGGGGAGAAAAACATCCTTCGTGTAATTGCGACAGGCCGTTCTCTTTTTTCTGCTCAAAATGTTCTCCCGGATGATTTTCCGATTGATTGCCTCGTATTTTCTTCCGGAGCAGGTATTGTTGAATGGCCGACAAAATGTATGGTAAAAAAGCATGCGATGACTGTTGATGAGGTTAAGAAAACGGTAAGAGTGCTTATGGATTTGGGTGCCGATTTCATGATTCATGAACCGATACCCAACAATCATTTCTTTGTATATTATCATACAGGAAGATTAAATCCTGATTTTCTTCATAGATGTGAAATGTATAAGGAGTTTGCAAACAGACAAGATTTTAAAGATTACAAATTTCATGAGGCATGTCAGGTCCTTGCTATTGAGCCTTACGGAAATGGAAAATCCGACTTTACATATTTTAAAGAATTACTGAGTCCATTAAAGGTTATTCAGACAACCTCCCCTTTTGATGGACGATCAACATGGATTGAAATTTTCCCCTCAGGGGTTTCAAAGGCTCTGGCTGCAGAATGGGTCGGAAAGCGGCACGGGATAAACCGAAAGGGAGTTCTCGGAGTCGGAAATGATTATAATGATCTGGATCTTCTCATCTGGGTTCAGTCAGGGATATTAGTTGGAAATGCGCCAGAGGAGCTTAAAAGAAAGTTTCAAACCGTAAGCTCCAATAATGAAAACGGCTTTACAGAAGCAGTAAATAACTGGCTCAGATATTAATAAATCAGATGGGTTATATCTTAGACATTTTTATAAATGCGACCAACGAAGCACTTCGGGTTATGAAGGACATCTTATTTTCGTAATATCATTTATTTACAGTTACCGGGCAAAAGTGTTATTGACTTTTAATTTTTGCAGTCTTATTGTTTTTAGTTACAATGAATACGGAGAGAGCAAACAAATTTCTTGTAAAACTGAACAGAATTATTTGCTATATAATGATTGCGTTGGTGGTCGGTATTCTTATAACCGGCTACCGGATGATCGGCTATTTCACCTTTATTCCCCGCGGCCTTTCTGATTATCTTCACAGGATTTATTTAAACATTCCGTTTATTGTTCTTTTTATTGTACATACACTTTTGAGTGTCAGAGCTGCACTCATGAGGAAACAGATAAAAAGTGTGTACCTGGATATACTTTTTATTTTTGTAGGCCTTGCTTTTGCAGTATTTTTCTCCTATTTTGCTCTAAGCCTTGTGATCTTTTTTAGAAGGTAAGTAATGTACACTATTCAATAAGAACAACACCATAATAATTGTGCTTACAGGTATCTGTTTTTAAAACTTCTATGGGGAAACTATTGTTTCTAACGGTGTTGAGCGGAGTTCCAAAACCCTGCAAAAATATTATCTCATATTAAGGCATTTGCGCTGCAAGAGTTTTAAAGTTTCTTAGTTCATAACCGGTTTTATTAGCATAATTAAATGACAGTAGTAGTATGAGGGGAGTGAGAGACTAACATTGTGAATAATATGGATAACTTTGTAAGGAGGACAAAAATGTTTGATTCTGATAATTTCTCATCTATATTTAAAATATCCTATTTCATAAACAATTATGCTTATTTATATTGCAATAAATGAGCCACGTGAATGATAGGTTAATGATATGATTAAAAAAGTAGTAACTAAGCGAAATTTGATTAAACATAAAGAGTGTTCAATTAATGATAATTTAGCTTATTGGTTAAGTAGATTACCTGAAGAACGAATAGCAACTGTAGAATATTTAAGAAGGCAATATCATGGAAGTACAACCAGACTTCAAAGGTCTGCTCGAGTTATTCAACGCACACAAGATTAAATATATGATTGTTGGCGGATATGCGTTAGCCTACCATGGAGCCCCACGTTATACTGGAGATATAGATATTTATGTTAAGCCTGATCTACAAAATGCTGAACGAATCATGAAGGTTCTTGACGAGTTTGGATTTGGTTCAGTTGGATTAAAGCTCGAAGATTTTGAGAATCCCGATAAAGTTGTACAACTTGGTGTACCTCCTGTAAGAGTAGATATTCTAACATCTATAACAGGTGTTTCATGGGAAGATGCGATTTCAGGTTGTGTCGAAGGTAAATATGGCGATGTACTTGTCAAATATATTGGACTAAATGATTTCATTATAAATAAGCGTGCAATAGGAAGAAAAAGAGATCTATCAGATTTAGAAGCGCTTGGTGAAGAGTAAATTTTTAGTGTTGGTGAATAAGGTGGACAGGTCAAGGTCTGTCCATACCCACTGCATCCAAATTGACATTTCAGCTTAACCCATTCAGCAGTAACTATGGTCTAAAAAATAACCTGCCAGAGTAGGCAATCTCTAGCAGGCTGATACTATGAAAGAAAATATGTAACAGTATTTTAGTAAGACTTTCTTTTCAAATTTGTCTCTGAGTAATAAGGGGAGAATTCCTTATAATATTTAATAATTTCATTACTTTAAGTTTTTTCAGCTGTTAATGATGATAATCTTTCAATAGTTGCATCAGCACCCAACCATTCTAAAAATT
>JAUVYC010000088.1 GCA_030603285.1 Spirochaetota bacterium | reverse complement strand
TTTACAGACAAGACCGGCCATTGGTGGTAATATCCTGGCTACGATTAAAACACCTGAAAACAGACCGCAGATGGCAACTGTCAGGCCCAGATCAACAAAGCCTGCTCCAAAAGATAAGAGCAGGAGCGGGGAGATTATTACTATCGAGCTTAAAACTGAATTAGTTGATGGCAGGGTAGAGAGGATCGGTTTCAAGCAGAATGAGAGAGAGGATTTAAATATCCAGGATGCAGATATAGTTGTAGCAGGTGGAAGAGGGTTAAAGAAAAAAGAAAACTTCCCCCTGATTCGAGAACTGGCAGAACATCTTGGTGGAGTTGTTGGGGCATCAAGAGATGCAGTTGATAGAGGCTGGATTTCTTATCCACATCAGGTTGGCTTAAGCGGAAAAACAGTTACCCCTGAATTGTATATCGCTGTTGGTATTTCAGGATCAATCCAGCATCTTGCTGGTATGAAGACTGCAAATACTATTATCGCCATTAATAATGATCCTGATGCACCGATCTTTAAAGTAGCTGATTTTGGTATAGTAGGAGATCTATTTGAGGTTATACCCATATTAAATGAACGTCTGGCAAATGGGGACTGAGAAAGGTGAAATATAACCCGGTAGCAAGAGAGACTATTGATGAATTAATTGAGATTACAGGCAAAAAAAATGTTATTACCAATAAGGAAAAGATGGAAGCCTATTCCCATGATGAAACTCCTGCAGAGCAATATGGGCATATGCCGGAAGTGGTGGTAACACCTGAGACAACAGAAGAGATAGCAAAGATTGTGAAACTGGCTAACAGAGATTTAATCCCTATTACTCCACGTGGTGCAGGCAGCGGTCTTTCAGGAGGAGCTATACCTGTATTTGGCGGAATTGTGCTCTCTGTTGAAAAAATGAACCGTATTATAGAGATAGATTATAATAATATGATGATTGTTCTGGAACCAGGGGTCGTTACCAATGAGGTTAATGAACAGGTTGCTGAAAAAGGTTTGTTTTTTGCCGGTTATCCTATGAGTGTAGAGACATGTTATATCGGTGGTAATATTGCTGAAAATGCCGGGGGTGGAAAAGCAATTAAATATGGTGTTACCGGACGTTATGTTATGGGTTTGGAAGTAGTAACGCCTGCTGGAGAAATAGTAGAATTGGGCGGCAAGAGGGTTAAAGATGTAACCGGTTATGACTTAAAACAGTTAATCATAGGATCAGAAGGGACTCTGGGTATTGTAACTAAAGCAATTATTAAGTTATTACCGTTACCTACTGATAAAGTAGATCTACTAATACTGTTTAAAGATGTAAAATCTGCTATTGGTATGGTCCCAAGGATCATAACCGGTGCCAGGATTATCCCTACCTCTATTGAGTTTATGGATAAACTTTCTGTTAAAACTTCCTGTGAATATTTAAATGAGCATCTGCCCTATCAGAAAGCTGGTGCTATGTTATTGATAGAGATTGATGGAAATAACGAGACACAGGTAGAAGAAGATGCAGAAGGGGTAGGTGAACTGTGCCTCGATAATGGAGCAATAGAGGTTTATGTAGCAGATAATTACACCACTCAGGATAGGGTCTGGAGTGTACGGCGGAATATAGCTGAAGCCTTTAAAGTAGTTAGTCCCCATCAGAGCCTGGAAGATATTGTTGTTCCAATAGCATCTATTCCCGATTTGATGCCTGTACTTGAGAGAATTTCTAATAAATATGATATTCAAATTCCCTGTTACGGTCATGCTGGTGATGGTAACCTCCATGCTACTCTGGTCAAAAACCCTGAGAGCTCTATGGAAGAGTGGTATGAAATTGAGCATAAAGCCTTAAAGGAGCTCTATCAGGCAACTAAAACACTTGGGGGTACAATCAGCGGAGAACATGGTATAGGTTCCAAGCGAAAGCCATATATGGAAAGTGTGAGTAGTCCGGTTGAATTGGAGTTAATGCGCAAGATAAAAAAGGCATTTGATCCCAATAACATTATGAACCCTGGCAAGATATTTGATTTAAAGTAAAAGACCATTAGATTATTGACTGATATACAGAATGTGTTATAATTTAGTAAAGTAGAAAGAAAGAATAAAATTATAAAGTAAATAAAATGACTACAAAAGTAGAAGAAAGAGTTGATTCTCTTGAAAAGATAATGAAAGATCTGGCCCATGCCCAGCTTGAATCAGATAGAAAAATCAGAGAACTATCTGTTGAGATGAAAGTCTTTAAAGATGAGATGAAAGTCTTCAAAGATGAGATGATCGATTTTAAAGACGAGATGAGAAACGAAGTGAAAAGAATAAATAAACAATGGGGTGATCTTGCAAATAAAATGGGCACAGTTGCTGAAGACATTGTTGCTCCAAATATCCCGAGAATAGCAAAAGATTATTTCAATTGTGAAAAGTTAGAGGATTTTTCAATAAGAAGGAGAGTAATAAATAAAAAAGATGATTCAAAAATGCGAGAGTTTGACGTAATTGCAAAATGTAAAGATATTGTAATAATAAATGAAACGAAGTCTACAATAAAGACTGAGTACATAGATGAATATATAAAATTACTTGAGCAAATATTTGATTATTTTCCTGAATATAAAGGATTAAAGATTATACCAATTTTTTCTTCTTTTTTAATACCATATGAAGTTGTTAATTATCTCACAAAAAACAAGATCTATGCTATGGCCATGAAAGATGATACAATGGATATACTTAATCCAGAATTAAAAGTTTGATAATTATTATCATGTAATAAGGGTAGGTGAACTGTGCTTCGATAATGGATCAATAGAGGTTTATGTAGCAGATAATTACACCCCTCAGGAGAGGGTCCGGAGTGTACGGCGGAATATAGCTGAAGCCTTTAAAATAGTTAGTCACCCTGGCAGTAAAAGACCACCCCCAAAGGAGGTGGCTTCCTTTTGGTAGTGAATGAAAGAATTTGATGGTTAGAATAAAATTACCATATGGACGACGTAGTATCATTGTAGATATACCAGAAGACAGATTAAATGGTGTTCTCATTTCCCTGGCACATAAATATACCACTCTGGAATCAGAAGAGGATATATTAAAAAGGGCTCTGTCAAAACCGATAGATACACCTCGTTTGAGAGAGCTGGTTCAAGGTAAAGAAAAGATAGTAGTAATCTCCAGTGATCATACCCGTCCTGTTCCCAGCCATGTTACTATGCCACTTATTCTTGGTGAAATCAGGGAGTTGAATCCCAAAGTTGATATTCATATTTTGGTTGCGACCGGCTTTCACCGTGCTTCCACTGAAACGGAATTGAGAGATAAATATGGCAATGAGATTGTAGATAATGAAAAGATTGTTATACATGACAGTCGTGATGAAGGCAGTATGGTGAAAGTTGGTATCCTCCCTTCGGGAGGAGATCTTATCCTTAATAAATTGGCTGTTGAAGCAGATTTACTGATAGCAGAAGGACTTATAGAACCCCACTTTTTTGCCGGATTCTCTGGAGGAAGTAAAAGTATTTTACCCGGTATAGCCAGTCATGCGACGGTTTTAGCCAATCACTGTTCTGAGTTTATTGCTCACAAAAGAGCACGGACCGGAGTCCTCAAAGGTAATCCCATCCATGAAGATATGCTTTATGCAGCCCAAAAAGCCAATCTGGCTTTTATTCTCAATGTAGTAATTAATGCTAATAAGAAGGTTATCAATGCTTTTGCAGGTCACAGTGAGAAGGCTCATCTCAAGGGTTGTGAATTTATATCCGAACATGTTAGGGTAAAGGCTGAACCGGCTGATATTGTAATTAC
Source organism: Spirochaetota bacterium (assembly GCA_030603285.1). Lineage (GTDB taxonomy): Bacteria > Spirochaetota > B62-G9 > B62-G9 > DRHN01 > JAUVYC01. The sequence continues at coordinate 5,847 of JAUVYC010000088.1, read as the reverse complement.
AACCAATGGTGGCTATCCCCTGGATCAGAATATCTATCAATCTGTAAAAAGTATGACGGCCGCTGAGGCCACTTGTAAAGATGGCGGCATAATTATTGTAGTTTCCGAGTGTATTGATGGGCATGGAGGCGATTCCTTCTATAGTACCTTTGCGGATGCTGATTCTGTTCAAGAGATCCAAGAGATCATGGATGAGATAATGCTTCGGAATCGTAATGAAACGTTACCAGATCAATGGGAATCCCAGATTCTAGCACGGATATTGTTGAGATATAAAGTAATAATGGTATCTGATGCTCCTAAAGAGATAGTAGAAAATATGCACATGAAATGGGCAGCCAGTGTGGTAGAGGCTATAGAAATGGCTGATGAAATCCTGGGGGGCCTAAATAAAATTACAATTATTCCTGATGGAGTATCCGTTATAGTTCAATGATTCCCAAGCGGAGTGTTCCCGTCCAACCGGGCGTCTTTTCAATTGACATTTCAGATACTTAGAATTATTCTATCATTAATTAAATCAATTTTGAGGAGGTAACAATGAGAACGCGAATATTTGTATTAGTAATTTTCCTTAGCTTTTTTGTATGCTTTTCACTCCTTTTTGCAGGAGGTGAAGCAGAGAAAGATGTTATCGGTATTTCCAAAATTGTATCACACCCGGCTCTTGATGCCGTTGAACAGGGAATACAGGATGAGCTTGCCGCTATGGGATATGACCTTGAGTATGATCTTCAAAACGCAAATGGTGAGATCAGCGCCGCTGCTTCAATAGCAAATAAGTTCAAGTCTGAAAAGGTGAGAATTGCCGTAGGTATTGCAACACCCACGGCTCAGGCTCTTGTGAACGCATTAACAGATACCAATACTGTGGTTATCTATTCAGCAGTTACAGATCCTGTTGATGCAGGCCTTGTGGATTCCTTTGATAAGGGAGGAAAGAATGTTACCGGTGTTTCGGACATGACCCCTGTGAAAGAGCAGATAGAGCTACTGACCAGGATAACGAATATCAAAAGGCTTGGACATGTGTATTCCAGCGGTGAAGCCAACGCGGTGCGGCTCGCCAATATGGCTAGAGAAGCCTGTAAAAATATGGGAATAGAGTTTGTAGAAACCACTGTCACGAATTCGGCTGAGGTAAAACAGGCAACACAGACAATCATAGGCAAGGTGGACGGAATTTATATCAGCACGGATAATACCGTTGTATCTGCTCTCAGTGCTGTGACGGATGTGGCAATGGCGAACAGGGTTCCCATAATGTCGGCAGATCCAAGCTCGGCTGAGAAATTCGACGTTCTTGCTGCGTGGGGATTTGACTATTACAAGATGGGAAGGGCTACTGGCAAACTCATAGCAGAGATCCTCGAAGGAAAAAAGCCCGAAGATATCCCAACGCGATTTATGACCGATCCGACGGATATAGACCTGCTGATAAATCTCGATGTCGCAAAAACACTCGGTCTTACCTTTCCCAGGGATATTCTTGATGTTGCAACCAAGGTTGTAGAAAACGGTGTTCTTACCACACGATAAAGCATGGTAGTCAAAGACGGTCTCATCCGGGCCAATCGATCCATAAGGGCCGCCTTTGTTCAGCAACGTGCACAAATTATCGGCACCGGACAGGATTTGTATATGATCGAAGGTATACTTGTAGAAGGACTGATATACGGTATTATGGTTCTTGGGGTTTTTATCACATTCAGGATCCTGAATTTTCCCGATCTCACAGTCGATGGCTCATTTCCTCTGGGCGCAGCCATTATGGCAACTCTGATCACCAGGGGGTATAATCTCTGGTTCGCTCTTCTGGTAGCAACAGCCGGCGGCCTGGTTTCAGGAATTGTTACCGCATTGATTCACAACAAACTTAAGGTTCCAAGCCTACTCGCTGGTATCCTCACAATGACAATGCTATATTCGATCAATATCAGGGCCCTGGGGAACCGTGCGAACCTGCCACTCCTCAAGCAGGATACTATTCTAACCAGGATTACCACAATGACTGAAGGCCTGATGCGGGATGAGTTTGCCATACTTATTTTCTTCGTCCTGGTCGTCCTGGTTATTGTAGGTTTATTTGTACTTTTCTTTCACACAGACCTCGGATTAACCCTCGGTGCACTTGGAAATAACGAACAGATGGTTATTACCCAGGGTGTAAATCCTGAAATTCTTAAAATGATCGGGGTAGGAATCGCTAACGCGCTGGTAGCGATTTCCGGAGCATTTATCGCTCAGTATCAGGGGTTTGCAGATGTAAGTCTCGGACAGGGTATTATCATATCCGGCCTCGCATCCGTAATGATTGGAGAATTCATGATAAAATCAAACCGGATCAGTTTGCTGGCTCTCCGGGCCTTATCAGGTTCTATCCTTTTTAAGGGGATTATGTATGCTGGCCGGTATTACGGGTACTACATAAACATGACGCCGAATGATCTGAAACTGATTACCGGGCTTCTCATCATCCTCTCACTGGTAACGACAAAAATAAACAGAATTAAAATGAAAAAGTGGATCAAATCATGATTCGGCTGGAAAATCTATCCAAGATATTTAATGAAGACACTCCCAATGAAACCCTTGCATTAAGATACATATCCCTCGATATAAAAGAAGGTGATTTTATTACGATCATCGGGAGCAACGGCGCGGGGAAGACAACCCTGTTCAACATCATCTCCGGGACTTATCCACCTACAGAAGGCAGGGTGTTTATTGATGGTCAGGATGTAACACGGCATCCCGAATACAAAAGGGCCAGGTACATCGGCCGTATCTTTCAGGATCCTCTTCTTGGAACAGCATCCAATATGACGCTTGAAGATAATATGATGATCTGCTATAAGAAGGGGTTTAAAGGGCTTCGGATAAGCCTCAATCATAAGATGAAAGAGTTTTTCAGAGAGCAGCTCGATCAGCTTGATATGGATCTTGACAACCGTATGAAAGATAATGTGGTTTTGCTCTCAGGCGGTCAGCGACAGGCGCTTACCCTACTAATGATGGCCATATCAAAACCAAAACTTATCCTCCTTGATGAACATACAGCAGCGCTGGATCCGAAAAATGCTCAGATTGTTCTTGCTTTGACCACCCATTTTATCAGGGAATACCGGTTTACCACAATGATGATTACCCATAACATGAGTCAGGCGATTAAGTATGGAACCCGTCTGCTGATGATGGACAAGGGTGAGATTATTCTCGATGTCGAGGGAGAAGAAAAAAAGGATCTTACAGTCGATAAACTGGTGAAAAAATTCCACGAAATACGAAAAAGAACCTTTGAAACGGATGAGGTTCTTTTATCAGGGAGGACCTGAAATCAAAATTCTTTTTTTAAATTTGCCAGTAAAAAATCACCTGCCAAATACACAACAGCTATTTTTTCTGAAAAAAAATTAATATCAATATCATGATTCCACGGTTTCTCCCGCCCGAGATTTTAAAAGTTTCACTATGTTTTCTCTTTTCAATAGTGCTAAATCCGATACCCGCTCAATAAAAGGGTGAACATCTTCGACTACCTTAGACCAATCTATTGTTTCAAGTCTGTCTACTATTAGGTAAGCCCAATTTTTCTTAGTTACTTCCGGTCCTGCCCATTGTGTCTGTCGAAGTGCATTATTAAGAAAAATCAGATTGGGCTCTGGCCATGTGGGTTCAGATAAATACCAAAATAGGTCATATACATCCCTCCCTTTAATATACCTACGTGACAGGATTGCGTGTAACTTACCAGATAGGAGTGATTGCCTATCATGATGAAATAGATTAAGCAGTATATTACGTCGAATGATGGTTGTCATTGTCGTTCCCCCTACCGGAGGATTTGTATCTAATTCGACCTTTACTGCTAAAACCTCTGATTGATGTGGGGATAGTCCGAGTTCATATGGTAATCCTGGAAAACGAATAAAGGATGACTTTACTGTCTTTCTATCATTAATTTTCAATTGTACATTATATGCTTCAGCCTCAAATGCTCTTTGGACACTTTGAATAACATCACAAAAATCAGGTGTATTTATTTTATCTACAAGAGCAAAGTCAAGGTCTTCGGAATAACGCGGCAGCGAGTACAGGAATCGCAATGCAGTTCCACCGTGAAAAATCCAGTGTCGAAAGGCTCCTCTCTCCTGCAGAATCTGGAGAATCCTCTCATGGCAATATTCTACAGCCCTACTTCTTGCAAGAAGTTTGTTCGTAGTCCCGGAAACAATGTCTTTCAGATAGTCTTTCATAAATCTTATTCCTGTTGCTCCTGTACAAATAACACAATTTTCTTTGTAGCACGTAATAGCTTATGGCTTTTACTTTCCTGGGCTAAGTGTGTAAGTCGGACGAGATCCAATGCTTCAACGTTTTGTAATCTAAGCTCATTTTGATAGTTCAAATCATCGGAACCTGGTGTTAAATAAAGTAAGTCCAGGAGAGCTTTTTCCGGACTGGCAACGAATACCGACTGTCTCTCGCCAAGTTCAATATTTTTATAGCTATGAAACCAGGCTGTTTTAATATGCTTGAAAATATAATTTCCAATAGAGGTAGAAGTAGTTTCAGGTCTACCGGTTGTTACACTGGTAACCGATGGGACATACTCGGGAATTAAACCATAGTACGCCAAAGCCGATTGTAGACTAACGTAAGATGCACGTTTCATCATGTTGGCTACCAAAAATGGATGTGGTGTTTTTTTTCGGTAAGTATCTGTTAGCGTGTACAACCCTCTACGAATCTGAATGAGACGGCCGGTGCATACCCAGCGGGAAAGTTGCCGGCGTATATCTGTTGAATCTACTGGGCCACTAATTAACACAGTTGAGTTAAAAATTGGCTCATTTCCAATGAGGTTAAGCAGATGTGACCATTTCATGGCATTAATATACCATTATTGGCAACTAATTGCAATAAAATTGTTTATCTTTAATTTCAACATAATGGAGCAATTTAGGCGAAACGAAGTAGAGCCCCCTGTTAAACGAAGTAATGCCGGATTAAAAATTAGTCTTTACCTCTTTTTGTAAAATATCCTTCTCTTTTTAGTGCCTCTTGTGAAACCTTGCTGCCTGGCCCATCGCCTCTTGCTACGGCAACAGCAATATTACTCCCTACCGTTTTTGCGATTTCAGCTACATCAGAATGCCTGAATCCAGGACAGAGCAATATTGAGTCGATGTTCTTTCTTTTGACGAAATCAGCGCTTGCCTCAACGGCTTCTTCCTGGTTTTTAACAACAACCGAAAAAAGCTGATACATGCCTGTATCAATAACACTTCGGTGTATTTCTTTGTCTGCGTCCGGTGCATGAGCAATAAAAAGGGATCTGAATGCCATATACGCTCTCCTTATTTGTTATTTATATTGTGATTGAGGCTCGATCAAAGCGATCGATATTTCGATTTTCAATTGCTTTTTATCTTCATTACCAACCTATTGTTATAATTAGTATTGTATCATTACGATAGTAAAGCACAAATTGATAATTGCCCAAAGAGCATAGAGACAAAATGACTCCAGGAGCGAAAACCTCTTGCATGATATAAAGAACTGTTGACTCAAAGCCCTAATGTGGCTTGTCCGCATTAGGGCTGCACCTCACATAAAGCGTTGTAACCGGCCACTTCTGAATAGTTAGATCGATATTTTCGCAAAGCCACACACCCTGGGGATAGTCAGATGACAGGCAAATTGTCTTAACCTCTTTTATTAAATATTCTTTCCTCAATAAAAAACACAGAAATAGAAAATGTAAAACATCTAAACACCTGATAATACCTCATGACTCAACGGATAGTGGTATAACAATCCACGCTATCAAATAGGTTATCAGTA
>JAUVYC010000080.1 GCA_030603285.1 Spirochaetota bacterium | reverse complement strand
CTCCTTTAAAAAACCTTCATTTTTTTGAATCAGGTCAAAGGAAACGATGTTTGTAACTGCTTCAACCCTCCTGACGCCGGCGGAGATACTCGATTCTTTCAGAAGTTTAAAAATACCTATATCTCCTGTTCTCACAACATGGGTTCCGCCGCAGAGCTCAACACTAAAATCTCCAATCTTTACAACCCTTACCTTTTTCCCATATTTTTCACCAAACAACGCAACTGCCCCCATAGATCTGGCTTCTTCCATTGAAAGATCATAAAATACAGTCACCGGAAGGTTCTGAAAGATCACCACATTGACAATTTTTTCTAATTCTTCCAGTTCATTTTCCGTAAGGGCTTTATAATGATGAAAATCAAATCTGAGTCTGTCAGGCGCAACGTAAGAGCCCGCCTGGGTCACTTGGGTACCAAGCAATTTCCTCAATGCATAATGGAGAAGGTGTGTTGCGGTATGGTTTGCCATAATCTTCTTACGTCTGGCAGTATCGACATAACCGGTATAGGGAATATCTTTGATATCGCCATTTTCAATTACTCCAATATGAGTATGTAAATATCCGCTCTTCTTCACATTATCTATTCTAATCCGTATCCCTTCACCTTCTATACATCCGGTATCGCCGACCTGCCCTCCTGCCTCACCATAAAATGGGGTTTTATCAAATACCATAAAAAGCTCTATATCTATTTTTTTATATTTAATAAGATTCATGCCTGTCTGTTTCATATTTTTGTATCCTGTAAAATCCGTTGTTTTCTCATCCCCGAGGATCACCCACTCACCCTGATCATAGCCGCCTTTAAACTTTGATCCTTCCTGTGCGCGCTTTCTCTGTCGAGCCATCTCTTTTTCAAAACCTTCCATGTCAAGGGTCAGTTCTTTTTCATTTACCATAATCTCTGTTAAATCCAGTGGAAAACCGTAGGTATCGTGCAGGACAAAAGCTTCTTTTCCCGGGAAAACAGTACTGCCCTCTTCTTTTAGCTTCCGGATCGCTTTGCCAAATTCATCAAGGCCTCGGTCAAGTGTTTTTATAAACAACTCCTCTTCGTTCTTCATAATCGATTTGATAACCTTTTTTCTCTGGGAAAGCTCAGGGTACGGCTCGCCCATTATTTCAACTAATATATCAATGAGTTTGTGCAGGAAAGGTTTGTTTAATCCAAGGAGTTTCCCGTGTCTGACTGCCCTCCTGAGAATCCTCCTCAGTACATATCCCCTTCCTTCATTTGATGGAACTGCTCCATCAGCAATAGCAAATGCAAGGCTCCTGATATGGTCTGCTATTACCTGACAGGACATAAGATGTTCAATGTTATGGGCAGTTATTTCCGATACTTCTGCCATTTTTTTTACAAGAGGAATAAACAGATCTGTCTCATAATTTGACGTTACGCCCTGTAATATGGCAAGCGCACGTTCAAGTCCCATCCCGGTATCGATACTCTTTGCCGGAAGGGGCACAAGGCTTCCGTCAGGTTCCCGTTTGAATTCCATGAATACAAGGTTCCAGAGCTCAATAATTTCACCATTATCGCTCCCCTGGAAAAAGTTCCTGTCCGGCGCAGGGCAATAATCATAATGGATCTCCGAACAGGGGCCGCATGGGCCGGTATCACCCATACTCCAAAAGTTTTCCATATCTCCTTTTTCTATGTCCCCGAGCCTGATGATTCTCTCAGGATCAATCTTAACATCCTTTAACCAGATATCATACGCTTCCTGATCATCCTTATAAACACTTACCCAGAGATGAGCATCAGAAAGGCCCATGTTGACCGTAACAAACTCCCATGCCCACAATACAGCTTCTTTTTTATAATAATCTCCAAAAGACCAGTTCCCGAGCATTTCGAAAAAGGTATGGTGTTTCCCATCCTTCCCCACGTCTTCAAGATCGTTATGCTTGCCGCTCGCACGGATACATTTCTGAACTGAAGCTGCTCTATTAAAATCCGGTTTTTCCAGGCCAAGAAAAATATTCTTAAACTGGTTCATTCCGGCATTGGTAAAAAGAAGCGTTGGATCGTCGCGAGGAACTACTGTTGAGCTCTTAACTATTTCATGTCCACGTTCCCTGAAAAAGCCCAAAAAACTATTTCTGAATTCACTCGATGACATCACTGAAATACTCCTTCATCAGATCCCTGATTATTTCAAAATCAAATCCGCGGGTCCGTAAAAAGCTAAACAATCTTTTTCGAGCTACTTCCCCCGGATAGCTCTTTAGAGAATTTAATTTTTTCTCTGCCGCCTTTCTGGCAAGTTCATATTCTGTATCCTGCCCCAACTTTTTATCACAGACTTCCTGTATTATATCTTCATTTATCCTTCTTTTTTTAAGCTCATGCTCTACTTTCATCCTGCCCATTGGCCTGCTTGTAAAAATATTATCCACCCATTTACCAGCAAAACTTTTATCATCTATCAGATTCCGGGATTTTAAAAACTCAAGCACTTCTCTTATAGTCCCTGCATGAAAACCCTTATCAAACAGCCTTGTTTTTATTTCATACTCTGTTCTATCCCTATAAGACAACAGCGTGTGTGCATAATCGCGTACCCGTGAAAACTCGTCTTTTTGTATGAGAACTTTTTTTCCATCATCGGAAACTGTGTCTCCAATATGGATGTGAGAACCATCGAGGGTATCGTAATCTAATGAAAAAGCATATTTCCCGTCAATATAAATAGAAAACCTGTTTTGATTCCTTTTCTGTCTTTTTATATCACTGATTCTCACAGTCCAATAGTATATTATAAAAAGCCCAATGTCGAGATTTTTAAAGGAAATCCAAAAAGCTTTTGCTTGACGAATAAATTCCTTTGTAATATCTTACACTCTACATTCGGAGCCCGGAAATGAAAACATATATCACTAAGAAAAGTGATATCACCAAAAAATGGTATCTTATTGATGCAAATGATAAGGTTTTGGGCAGGACCGTCAGTAAAGTTGCATCACTCCTTAGAGGCAAACATAAGCCGAACTATACACCATCTGTTGATATGGGTGATAATGTGATAATAATCAATGCAGCTAAGGTAAAATTGACGGGCAATAAGCCCTTAAATAAAAAATATTATAGACATTCAGGCTACCCCGGGGGGTTAAAAGAAAGAAGCTTCCTCGATATGATGAAACGTGACCCAACATTTGCAATTAGAAACGCTGTAAAAGGAATGCTTCCTCATAACAGGCTGGGAAGAAAACAGCTCTTGCATGTAAAGATATATGCAGGGGAAGATCATCCTCATCAGGCTCAAAATCCTGAAATTTTAGAAATATCATAGATAATTTTGGAGGATTTACGTGTCAGATAATTGGTTTATTGCAACAGGCCGGAGAAAAACCGCTATTGCAAGGGTAATGGTGAAAATCGGAGTCGGGAAAATGACAATTAATGGAAAGGAACCGGAAACATATTTTCCAACCAAAAATGATGTTGCTCTAATAAAACAGCCGCTAGAAATTTCAAATAATAAAGGAAAATGGGATTTTAAAATTAACGTAATAGGTGGGGGGTTTTCCGGGCAGGCAGGGGCTGTTAGGCATGGGATTGCCAGAGGCCTTGCAGAGGCAGATCCGGAATCCAGATTAGTGCTTCACAAATCAGGATTTCTCACAAGAGATTCAAGAATGGTTGAGAGGAAAAAGAGCGGCAGGCCTAAAGCACGAAAGAAGTTCCAATTCTCCAAAAGGTAGAATCACACACTTAAATACTCAATTCATAACAAGTAATTAACTATCTCATTAAAATTACAAAACACCCTTTGAGCTCCCTTTTCAATTAAAAGTTTATAATGTTCATTTATTTCTTCTGATCCGGTGGGTTTACTGGTATTTACAAATCCAATGGGAATAACCCCGGCATTAATTGAAGCTTCCATATCATCCGGCATATCACCTATATAATAAATCCTGTCACCTTTTTCATAACCGCATCTTTCCAGGCAAAGCTGTAATGAATATGGGTGGGGTTTTCTTAAGGGCCTTTTTGTTTTTTTTTCCGCACTTACAATATCGTCTTCTGTAACAACAGCTGTAAAAATATCGGACAGCCTGAAATGTTCAAGAGCATAATTCGCCTCAACCTCAGGCCTGCCTGTCGCAATTGCAAGAGTACTTGAAATAGTAAGCTCTCTAAGATCTGAAAAAGCAGGGATTAAAACCTCCCTGTTTATATATCCTCGACCATTATAAAAAATTGGTTTATCAGCGTAGATCTCTTTAAATAATTTTTGTCCAAGGTACAGCTCCTGAAATATCCTCTTCACAAGGTTTCCCGTTTTTACATCACCCTGATTAATAAGAAAAGGCGAATATTCCCCGGCTCTGTCTTTCATTTCAAAATATAACCTTGATACAGGCCGGCTTCTTATATGTGATAAAAGCCCACTTTTATCTAACTCTTTTTGTAGAGGATGTACATCCCGTATTATTTTTCTGTCATCTTTTAAATCATTCAAAACTGAAAAGGTATGTGCAAGTGTAGTATTATACGGGTCAAAATAACTGCAAAGAATTAAATTGATAATTGTGTAAGAAAGGTCCCAATCATTGTTAAGCCCACCGCTTTTCTTAATAGAATCAACATCAGCCAGAGAGATAAAATCATCACTGAGCGCATCTATCCCGATAACTGACTGAAGGTATTGAATAACTGTACGCCGCGTTACCTCCCTGTATGAAGCGGTTACGTCAATCAGGACTCCATCCATATCAAAAATAATGAGAGAGCTTTTCATTATACCTCTACTTCCTGATGTTTACCCCTCTTTCGCTGAGGTATGATTTTGCTTCAGATATGGTGAACTCCCCGTAATGAAAGATTGAAGCTGCAAGGACTGCTGACGCTCCACCTATTTCGATAGCATCATAAAGATGAGAAAGTTTCCCGCATCCACCTGAGGCAATTACCGGTATGTTAACCACTCCGGTAATCTTTTTTAAAAGCTCAAGATCGTATCCGTCCTTTGTACCGTCACGATCCATACTGGTTACAAGAAGCTCACCGGCCCCAAGATCCTCAGCATATTTGCACCATTCAAGAGCATTGATATCTGTCCGGTCTCTCCCGCCTCTTACATAAACCTTGAACCCTCCGCCTTCCCTTTTGACATCAACAGCCACTACTATGCACTGTGCCCCATAATGAGATGAGCCTTCTTTTATAAGATCAGGATTCTTGACCGCTGCCGTATTAATTGATATTTTGCCAGCACCTGCCTTCAATATGTTCTGCATATCCTTCACCGTCCGAATCCCGCCGCCTACGGTAAGGGGGATAAATATTTCATCTGAGACTTTTGCTACAAGATCGATAAGAGTCTCCCGGTTATCGGATGTTGCTGTTATATCTAAAAATACAAGCTCATCTGCTTTCTCCCTGTCGTATTTTCGTGCCCACTCTACCGGGTCTCCAACATCTCTAAGGTTTACAAAGTTAATTCCTTTTACTACCCGCCCCCCAGTGATGTCAAGACAGGGTATGATTCTTTTTTTTAACATCAGCTGCTTCCTTATTCATTATAAAATGATTCATCAATCGCCTTCCTGTAAAGCTTCACGCGCTTCTTTTACAGAAATCACCCCCTCATAAATTGCCTTGCCGGATATAACCCCTGAAACCCCATATTTTTCCAGCTGCTTTATTTTTTTCACATCTTCAATAGATGAGATTCCTCCGGATGCAATAACCGGAAGCTCTGTCTTTTGTGCCATTTTCTTTACTTCTATTATATTTGGCCCCCTCATCATGCCGTCCGCCACAATATCTGTATATATAATAAGGGAGAACCCCATCTGCTTCACTCTCTTCCCAAGATCGATTGATTTTATATTACCTTTTTCCGTCCATCCTGAAATTCGAACAATACCATTTTTCGCATCTATGCCTGCAGCAAGCCTGTCCCCGAACTCATCAACAAGTTCCTGTACAAAGGACTGTTCCTTAATAATGATTGTCCCAAGAATTATTCTATCGGCTCCTGAATCGAGAAGGATATTTATCCTCTCCCTGTTCCTCACACCACCTCCTACTTCAACAGGGATACTGACAGCGCCGATAATTTTTTTTATAACTTTCCGATTACCGGAGCTTCCATCTTTTGCAGCATCCAGGTCAACAATATGAATGTATTTTGTCCCCTGGTCCTGAAATGATACGGCAATATCAACAGGATCCCCTGTATATTGTGTCTTTTTAGAGTAATCACCCTGGAGCAGCCTCACACATTTTCCATCTATAAGGTCAATTGCAGGAATGAAAATCACTGTTTTACCTCATCCGATTTCGTCTTTCTTTTTTTCCGGCTGACCATAGTATGAATGTACGAAATAGAAATCAGCCCTATATTGTGATCAAAAGAACCGCTCCATCTCCTACAATATCCCCTTTGTTGATGGTATTTCATCTTCAGGGTATATGAGCTCTGATGCATCAAATAAGACCACGGCCAGGGCTTTATAAATTGCCTCAACAATATGATGTGCATTTTCCCCACGTATAAGATCAACATGAAGGGTGATTTCTGCACTGTGAACAAAAGCCCTGAGGAATTCTTTTACTAAATTGGCATTGAAGTGTACAATAACCGGATCTATCAGCTCAACATTATAAAGCAAGTATGGCCTTCCTGATATATCTATACAAACTCTTACCAGCGCATCATCCATGGTTATATAGGCCCAGGAAAACCGTTTAATGCCTCCCTTCAGGCCCAGTGATTTTTGAAAAGCGTCACCAAGTGTTATACCTGTGTCTTCTACAATATGGTGAAAATCAACCTCTATATCCCCTTCAGCATGTATTTTCAGGTCAAACCTTCCATGTTTTGAAAATATTTCAAGCAGATGATTGAAAAAGGGTATTCCTGTATTGACCGTATAACTGCCGTCTCCATCCAGGTTCAGTTCCACTTCAATTTGTGTTTCTTTTGTCTGCCGGTTAACATGAGCAGTACGTGCAGTATCCATTTTCTAATCTTCCTCCTCTCTGAAATAAATAGAGCTTGCATGTGCTGCAAGACCTTCGGTTTCTGCAAAAACCGATGCGTATCTGCCCAGTTCATCTATTCCCTTTTTCGACATATTAATTACACTGCTGAACTTTACAAAGCTTAAAACATTTAGCGGAGAAAAAAACCTGGCAGTACCGTGAGTGGGCAGCACATGGCTTGGCCCTGCCAGGTAATCACCAAAGGCCTCCGGGGTATATTTTCCCAAAAAAATAGCACCGGCATTTTTAATTTCCGATAAAAGACTTTCTGGATCCTCTGTCTGTATCTCAAGATGCTCAGGGGCAATAGCATTCGCCGCTGAAACAGCACAATTTTCACTCTTTACGACGAATATTCTTCCATTGTTCTTCATTGATGCTTCGATTATATTTTTCCTTTGCGCTATTTGTAACAGCTTAAAAACTTCAGCCCTTACCTCAAGGGCAGTCTCCAGTGAGGTTGTTATACAAAATGCTTTCGCATGTTCATCATGCTCAGCCTGTGCAAGAAGATCAACAGCAGTTAAACGTGGATTAACAGACCCATCGGATATAATAAGGACTTCACTCGGACCTGCTATCATATCAATATCCACATATCCGTAAAGCTCTTTCTTCGCAAGGGTTACATAAATATTTCCCGGACCGACTATTTTATCAACCTTTTTTATTGTATGGGTTCCAAGTGCCAGAGCTGCTATGCCCTGTACTCCTCCAACACGATATACATCACAAATATTTCCGATCTTCGTAATAGCCAGAGAAAGTGAAGACGGTGCATCAAAAGATGAAGGCGGTGATATGAGCACTATTTCTTTCACACCAGCAACAAGTGCCGGAATAGCTGTCATAATGAGAGTCGAGGGATAGGAAGCTTTACCCCCTGGTATATATATACCGACCCTTTCAATGGGAGTAAACTTTTTCCCGAGGGTATTACCGAGCTCGTCAATATAAGTCCAATCCTTTACAACTTCATGTTGGTGAAAATCCCTAATTCTCCTGATAGAGATGTCCAGAGCCCTGGAAAATTCTTCCTTATAATTGCCGATACAGGCCTCAATTTCATTTGCAGTTATTCTGATACCGCGTGATGATAAATCGACACTATCAAAATGCTTTGTGTGCTCTAAAAGCGCTTCATCTCCCCGATTTGCGACATCGCCTATAATCCTTTTTACATCCTGCTCAATATTCCGGGGAAATGTTATTTTGCCTTCTTTGAAAAAGTGTCTAATTTCTTCTTCATCCATAGAAGAAAGGTCTTCAATCTTTATATCTGTTTCATTCAATTAATTGAGCTCCTTAAATCAAAAATATTTACATTCATAATGCTCATGTAGAGCTTTCCGGTAGTCTGTTTTTCCAGTGGTATAGTTTTTCATCACTAGAGAAGTATCTTTTCAAAGCACAGTGCTGCTCACTCTTCGTCAGATATAAAATATATACCTTACCGCTTTCATTATAAAACATTTTAACTTGTTTTTTTCAAGTAGATGCTTAAAACCTTCACAGATTATATTACCGGGCAAGTTCAATTCTCTGCCCTATCGATGGATGAGAGTATGAGAGAATTATTTTGAGTTTCTTCGGATATGCTACCAAAAGGTTTGAATTCGCAAGACCTGCCATCAATCCGATGAAAGCATCTTTATTTTTGGTCAACTCAATAGCAACAAAGTCGGCTTCCCTCTCCTTTAGTCTGGCATAAGCATTTATTATCATTTTTATTGGAAAGGATAGTATGCCTGAAATGAGGATAAAGAGCGGGAAAAGAGAGAGTGTTTCCTGGAAATTTTCAGGGAATCCCGGAAAAAGAATCATAACTTTATTTACAGCAAAAAAAAGGATGAATGAGGCGGCAGTTCCCAAAAGAGAGAGTTTACAGATATGCCTTTTTAAATGGTGACCTATTTCATGTGCAAGTACAACGATAATTTCTTCTATATTCCTGTTTTTCAGGAGTGTGTCTGCAAGCAAAACCCTCCTGGTCTTCCATAAACCGGCAAGAACAGCGTTTTCTTTTTTAGTTTTTGAACTGAGATTAAAAAAGTATATACCTTCAATTCTCATGTGGGCACTATCCATCAGCATATTTATCCTTTGAATGAGCTCTTCATCCTGGATCGGCTTTTGTTTGAAAAAAATAGGGAAAATTAGCACTGGAAATAGTATGGTTATAACCAGCTGGAATAGAAACATACCGAGCACCCCAAAGATCCACCAGCAGCGTGGAGTGTGTGTGAATAAAAAGAAAAGGAGTAAAATGAGAGGATACCCGAGGATGAATCCAAGTATAAAAGATTTTACCTGGTCGAAAAACCAGGACTTGAAACTTTGGGAGGACAATCCAAATCTTTTTTCAATCACATAATCTCTCCAAAAGGAAATTGGAAAGAGTATAATAGTAAGGGGTGTAAGGAATAGTATGTATAAAATAATAGCTAAAGGCATTGTATAGGTTGCTGCCATACCTGAGACACTGTGTGACAATCCTGATATATAGAATGCGAAAAGATAGGTCCCTGAAATCAGGAGCCTTAATATGTTTAGCACATCTTTTTTCTTTTCGTAGAGTATTGCTTTTTGCTGTAAATGACTGTCTATGAGATGATGCATGATTATTTATATTAACAGATGGAGCCGTAAACATCAATAACAAATGAGTGTTTACATGAGTAATATAAAGTTCGTAAATTATATTGTCAGGGTAAAAATATTTTCGTAATATATTAGACTTGATGCTGTGGGAGTTGAGTTGGATTTTTTTACGTATATATATGGAAAATAAAAGGAGGAAAACAAAAATGGCAAAAGAGATTCGGATCAAAGTCCAGGACAAAAGCATTGTGGGTGTTTTAAACAGCAGTCAGACAGCTGAAATATTTTATAGCGCTCTCCCTAAAAAATTTGCAATGCAGCGATGGGGTGATGAATATTATGGGGAGTGCGGGATAAAGACCGCTGCTGCTGAGGATGCCCGTGCAGAAATGGAAATCGGAGAGATTGCTATCTGGCCGGGTGGAAACGCCCTGTGTATCTTTTTCGGACCAACTCCTGCCAGTATAGATGAAAAACCCCGGGCAATCTCACTGGTAAATCCAATTGGCAAAATTAATGAAGATATTTCATTCCTTAAAGATTTACCAGGTACCATTGAGGTTGAATTTGAAAAGATGTAGGGGCAATTCACGAATTGCCCCTACTTTTAATCAGCCTCGGTACAATACCAA
>JAUVYC010000245.1 GCA_030603285.1 Spirochaetota bacterium | reverse complement strand
TATCGTTTATTTATACTGAAAAGTTTTAATTTTATCTTATCTATAGATGAAAAAATAAAGGAAATAAATAACCGAAAACATATGGATAATCGTTCTCCTACCGTCTTTGTCTATAACATAAAGGGAACTTTTCCCTCACCTTAAGAAAAATTAACTACTTTTCTCAATGTATTAAAAAGGAGACTGAGTAGATGCATACTGAAAATATCTTTTCTATCCCCTATAGTAACACCACCATAGCAGCCAGACTGCCTGAAAGGACAAGGATTATCCGTCATACTACACCACCAATTCCTGCTGTAAAAGATACCGAACAGGCAGTGCGTGATGCGCTTAAAAACCCCATTGCCCATGAACCCCTCTCAAAGTCTGTGGGTCCTAAATCCGTTGTGACCATTGGCTTTGATGATCCCATAGGTTTTGCTCCCAGGCAGCGACAGCCAGATTTCCGTGGCGTTGCCATTAAAGTTGTCCTCGAGGAGCTTGAAAGGCTCGAAGTGGACCTTCACAAGGTTAAGCTTATTTGTGCAGTGGGACTTCATCGAAAATGGACTGGGAGAGAACTGGGAACCATTATTGGAGATAAACTCGCCTACCGTTACGGTCCCAGCAAACTCTTCAACCATGATGCAGAGGATAAGGAGAACCTTGTATTTCTGGGAGAAACAAAAAGGAATATGGAGGTAGAAGTCAACCGTCTCATATTGGAATCAGATCAGTTCATCTATATAAGCAATCCCTGGTCTCATTTTAATGGTGGCTGGAAATCAGCGGTTGTCGGCCTATCAAGCTACAGGAGCATCAGGCACCACCACCGCCCCTTCCCTAAGGCCTCCGGCAAGTCTACCATGGATCCTGAGCGTTCAGCATTCCCAAAGCTGCTCAATGAAATGGGCGACGTAATCGAAAAGGAGCTTGCAAAGAGGGGACGGCGTTTTCTTATCATCGAGGGTGCTATGAACAACGCCATTCCACAGGAGGTGGTACAGGTTGTCGCAGGGCATCCTCCCGAGGCTCATGAGAAGACCCTGGAAATACTCCAGAAGCAGCAAGTTGTGAATGTTAAGGGCCAATCCGATATCGTAGTTTATGGAATGGGTAACAACCGCGACCCCTACTCAAAACTTTCTATTATCAATCCTATCCTTGTAAGAAATCTTGGCATGTCTTACAGCTTTGGTCTCTTCCAGAATATGCCCCTGGTGCGAGAGAAAGGGATCATCATCCTGGTTCACCCCTGCAAAAGGCAGTTCGATGCCCTTAAGTATCCATCTTATGTTGAGATGTTTGAAAAACTCTTACCCGAAACTAAGGACCCCTTCGAATTGTGGGAACTTTATGCCGAGGAATATGCCCATCGACCTGAGTTTATCCATAAGTACAGATATGGATTTGGCTTTCATGGTGTTCATCCACTGATCCTGTATGGACAGGGTGCTTATGGCCTCAGGTATGTGAGCAGGGTTTTCTTAGCAGGTGCCGTCGATTTCGATGCTGCCAGGCTCCTTGGTTTCGAGCCCTTTGCAACTGTTGAAGAGGCTTTAACCGAGGCAGAGAATCATTTGGGTAAGGATTGCAGCATCGCTTACCCCGAGATGCAGGAAAGCTTTATTTGCAATGTTGAATAGGCTTTACCATTTATACAAAACAGGTCTTTTCAGGCTTGCTTTTTTAAAATTGGATCATCCGAAAAATGATTACCTAAAATAAGAAGTATAACTATAGGGGGAATAAGGTACGCCCGTTTTCGAACGAAAGTCGTCTTATTCATGTGATCCTTAAATTTGAGCTTTTTCAAAGCTAGCGTTCCTTCCATTGAGGTTCACGTTTGTTCAGAAAGGCACTAACACCTTCCTGAGCATCCTCAGTGGAACAGAGGACCGTAAATACTTCTCCCAGGTATGTCAGTGCTTCATCATATCCCATGTCTGACATTGTATAAAAGGAAGACTTTGCCATTTGAAGGGCAACAGGGCTCTTTTTAGCAAGCTTCTCTGCCAGTTCCATTGCAGCATCCTCAAGCTTTTCTCTAGGTACTACCTTATTTACAAGTCCAATTCTTTCAGCTCTCTTTGCATCGATCATGTCTCCGGTAAAGAGGAGCTCCAGGCTTCTTTTTTTACCCAGGCAGCGTGAAACAGGTGCCGATGGCCCAAAACAGTAAAGGCCCACGTTTATTGCCGTTGTTCCAAAACGTGCGTCCTCGCTTGCAACAGTCAAATCACAGGCGGCAGCAAGCCCGCAGCCATTAGCAACAGCTGCGCCATGCACACAGGCTATTACCGGCTTTTTCATGTGGGCGATAGTTATATTGTGAGCATCCATCTCCCTGACCCATCTGCGAATCTCAAGGTGGCTTTTGCCGGATAGTTCATTCAAGTCAATCCCTGCACAGAAGGCACCACCTGCTCCCTTAATGATTATAACACACACATCTTTTTCTTCATCAAGCGTTCGAAGAGCCTTGTTAAGCTCCATTGCCAGCTCTGTAGTAAATGTATTAAGCTTTTCAGGCCGGTTGAGCGTAACAAGACCAATATGATCCTTTCTTTCTACAATGATTGTTTGATACTTCATTCTTATCTCCTTTCCTGTTGAGAAAGCTCTTTGCAATTAGCTCGAGGATAGTCCGGAAGAAAAGTCTTGTCAAGTCTTCTTAATTAAATTACCATTTCCGGAGTTTGAGATTACCGTTTCTGTCAAACAGATAATCAAGATTTTTTTACTTAATGTTGCTTTTTCTTTATATAAGGCAACTAAGGAAGAAGTATGAAAAAACCGAAAAAGAAAAAAAGGTTATATGTCAGGGTAAAAACATGAAAGTATCGATTCTGGGAGCTGGCCCTACCGGGAGTACAGCAGCTTACTATTTAGCAAAAGAAGGAATCGATGTTGAGTTAATCGATAAAAGAGAGTTCCCACGGGATAAGCCCTGTGGAGGAGGTCTATTCAATCCTCCTTTGTTTTATAAGGAGTTTCCTCATGTAAAGGAAATAGAAGGAAAATATATCTATAAGGCAAAATTTTACTGTAGAAAATATTTTTTTGACTATGAATCAAAAGATCCGTTGATGAAGACGTGTTTCAGAAAGGATTTCGATCACTTTCTTTTGAAAAAAGCGATGAAAGAAGGTGCAAAACTTTTGGTTCAGAAAAAGCCTGAACCAGAAGGGGATATAGTGATAAATGCAAATGGAGCAAGAAGAATAAAAGATTATCCTGAAGCTGGAATATGTCTGGTGAATGATTTTAGAATAGAAAAAGAGATCGATACTGTATATATCCACTACGGTTTTCATGGCATTAAAGGATATGCGTGGTTATATCCTAAAGAAGGTTATGCAAATATTGGTATCGGTGCTTATCTTCCGCAAAAAAGTATCAAAAGAATTTATGAGAGTTACATTGATTTTCTTGAAGAAAAGGACGCAGCTCATGTTCAGGGAAAATCATACAGTGCGAAGATTATTCCTTTTTCTTCAATAAAAATTTTTATACTGAGAACTCATTGATAGCAGGAGATGCTGCTGGGTTTGTAAGGCCTGGAACAGGAGAAGGTATCTACTTTGCAATGCTATCAGGAAAGATTGCAGCCAGGACCATTATTGAAGAAAGAGAGTTTGCATGGTATGAAAAGCAGTGCAGAAAGGAGATTGGCGTATATCTAAAATCAGCAGTATCTGGACTGAGCGGGCCTTTAGTTAATAAAATACTAGAGAAAGCGGTCAAAATCGCATGTAAGGATGAAACATTCAAAAAGATGCTTGTAGAGAATTTCTTCAGATTGAGATACTATAGATTTGGTGTAAGATTTTTCAGAAATATTTTAAAGTAACAGTTTTCTATACTCATATAACTGCGCCACACCCTGGCCGGAAGGACATCTAGTGAACGATCAGGGAAAAACCAGCGGATTATAGATCTAGTGTATCTTTCACGCACATAGCTGGAATTTTATGGATAAAACCATAGCGCGGCCTCCGGCAGCAACCAAAGAGAGTATCATTTTCGCATATCAGGCAAAAGTTACAGAGTAATAACATAAACCAATATTAGACAGTATCAAGATGAAGAAAAAAATCGCTTGCCTTTAATTATAGTGGATAACCGGTAAGATATATGTAAGACTTCCCCAGTTCGCAAAAAACAGTTTAAAAATCAGCAGGGCTCTTCACAGACAGCCCGGGCCTGTTCAAGACATGCGTGTAGATCATGGTTGTTGAAACATCGGCATGTCCTAAAAGCTCC
>JAUVYC010000234.1 GCA_030603285.1 Spirochaetota bacterium | reverse complement strand
CATTTTTATGCTTACTTCATGTAATATATCCAGGGTGGATTTGTTTGAAATAGCCACAAGCACACCCGATATCAATATTAAAAAAGGATCTTTATCGCTCCCCTGCTATATTGGATGCTACGATTTTGGAGATGTCGGTGTTTATATGTCCACAAACAATTATTAAATTAAGCAATGAAGTTTTACAGATTATACGGGGAAAAAACATGAAGGTAAGCTGTTCAGTTTTTCATTTGCTGACCGATTATATCTTCATGGGTATCAAAACATGAGAAAATAGGACCAGGAGGATATTGTTGACTTTCTGGTTCTGATGAATTACTCGATTGGTAAAGAACTTTTGTGCTTTAACTCAAAACAGCATATAACCACTATCCTGAAAAGATATAATACCATATAAAAGGATTTAGAATTAATAAAATA
This sequence comes from Spirochaetota bacterium, assembly GCA_030603285.1. Taxonomy (GTDB): domain Bacteria; phylum Spirochaetota; class B62-G9; order B62-G9; family DRHN01; genus JAUVYC01. The sequence continues at coordinate 4,220 of JAUVYC010000234.1, read as the reverse complement.
CAATAAAATATTTATTGACAAAATATAACATATTTGGTATATTTGCCTATCTTGTTTTTCAAGATGATTATTTTTATTTTTGGAGGATTTTTTTAACAATGCCAGAAGGAAAAGTGAAGTGGTTTAATGAGAAGAAAGGGTTTGGTTTTATCAGCACAGATGATGGTGATGATATTTTTGTCCATTATTCCGAGATTGAAACTGATGGGTTCAAAACACTTACACAGGATCAAAAAGTATCGTTCGAAGTAAAGGAAGGCCCCAAGGGCCTGCAGGCGATACATGTAAAGCCTCTTTGATGCAGCAGACCCCTGCCCTGCACTCTAACAGGGTATTTATTCCTCTTTTGATTTTTACAATAAAGATTAGTTCCATAAGAGGGGAATATCCTGCTTTTTTTTATTGTATCTCTCTAACAGGCTTTATTAAAAATAGTGTAACTATTCAGGTGAGGTAATTATTGAAGCACAAATAACTTTCAAAACGGGTTTTTGCAAACCGCAGAAATGGTTATTTTAATTTCCCGGTTTTTTTAGAGGTGCATAATGAAACAACGAATTTTCAGCGGGATTCAGCCTTCAGGTGTGATTCATATTGGGAATTATCTGGGGGCCATAAGAAACTGGATAAATTTATTGGATAAGTATGAGTGCATATTTGCAGTTGTTGATTACCATGCAATTACAGTAACCTATAAACCCACAGAACTTCAGGATCGTATACTTGAAGCAGCAAAGACACTTATTGCCGCTGGCCTTGAACCTGAAAAGTGCACACTATTTGTACAGTCCCAGATACCGGAACATACAGAGCTTACATGGATTTTTAACGCGATCACGCCGGTTTCTGACCTTGAAAGGATGACTCAGTATAAAGACAAAAAATATCAGAATATGGATAATATAAATTCCGGTCTTTTAACATACCCTCTTTTGATGGCGAGTGATATTCTTTTATATAAAGCACAGGTTGTCCCGGTTGGGGATGATCAGGTGCAGCATCTTGAGCTTGTGAGGGAAATAGCGAGGAGGTTCAACAACCGGTTTGGTGTAACTTTTCCGGAACCGCAACCACTTCTTAGTAAAGCCCAAAGGATCAGGGGTTTGGATGGAAATGCAAAAATGAGCAAGAGTCAGAATAACTATATTGCCCTTGTGGAAGAAGAAGATGAGCTGTGGAATAAGCTCAGGGTTGCTGTTACTGATCCTGCACGGAAAAGGAGAAACGATCCGGGAAATCCATGCATCTGTAATATATTTACACTCCACAGCTATTTTTCTTCTGATGAAGAGATAAAGTGGGTTGAAAAGGGATGTAAAACAGCAGATATCGGGTGTATTGATTGTAAAAAAACTCTTTTTAAAAATGTAAATAACCATATGAAACCGTTACGGGAGAAGAAGAAAGAGCTTGATAAAAATCAGAATTATGTCCGCAATGTGCTCGAAAATGGCAGAAAAAGATGCAGCAGGCAGGCAAGGGAAACTATGGAAGAAGTGAGAGAAAAAATCGGTGTGTTCTATTAATGCTCCTCATGGATATAAATTTCTTTCTCTTTTGGTACAACATTATTATAATAAATGCAGCAAGGTTAAGATATAATAATACATCACGAATCAAATTAGTATGTCCAGGCTGTATATTCCGGATAGGAGAGGGGGTGAAATTGATTGGCAGTTGTTAAAGTTGAAGAAGGAGAGAGTATCGATAGGGCCTTAAAAAGGTTTAAAAGAGAATGTGAACGTGACGGAATACTCCGTGAATGGAAGAGGAGGGCTTACTATGAAAAACCTGCAACACAGAGGAAAAATAAAAAGAAAGCGGCAGAGCGAAGACAACTGAAGAAATTGAGAAAAATGCAGATCAGAATGAAAAAAAGACGTTAATACATTTAAAGGCAGTAATAAACCTTTAACCCCCTTATTATTTGTCAATAAGGGGGTTTTTGTTTAAAATATTTTTTCAGGATAATCCCTAATGTGAACAAGCCACTTTCTTGATTAAGGTACTAATGTGAACAAGCCACTTTCTTGATTAAGGTACTAATGTGGATAAGCCACATTTTAGATTATCGGGATCAAGGTGCTAACATGAATAAGAATAAAACAGTTTTAATAATGGGACTGGGCTTTCATGGAGGTGGGGTTGGAGCAGCTAATTACTTTACATCAAAGGGAGCCCGGGTTGTTATTACAGACCTGAAATCTGAAAATGAACTAAAGCAGAGTTTAGAGCTTCTTAAAAATAAAGAGAACCTCCGTTTCGTTCTTGGGAAACACTATTTCGATGATTTTCGTAATGCTGATCTTATTATTAAAAATCCGGGAGTCCCCTGGAATTCACCCTATATCCGCCATGCTCTTGATCATGGGGTTCCTGTAGAGACTGATTTAGTTATATTCCTTGATAAAATAGGGCAGATTACCTCCAATATTATAGGAGTAACCGGAACTAAGGGAAAATCCACCACAGCATCACTCCTGTACAGGATTTTCAAAATAAAATATCCGGATACTCTTATCAGTGGGAATATTACGGGTTCAGTATTTGATATTATTAACCAGGTAAAACATAATTCCTATGTAATACTTGAGCTCTCCAGTTTTCAATTAGGAGGCATTTCCAGTAAGGGGTACAGACTGCATATTGGAGTCTTTACAAATTTTATGGAGGATCATTTAAATTACTATTTGAACATGGAAGATTATTTTCGCGATAAGTCAGTTCTTTACCGGTTTCAGAAAAAGGGTGATATTCTTGTTATTAACAGGGATAATGTTGTTTCCAGTCTTGTGGAGCTGCCCGAAGAGGTTGAGTTAATCAGTTTCGGCCTTGGGAGCGGTTTCGACGGTGAAGGGAGTTTTACCCAAAAGGGGAAAATCTATTATAGAAGCAAGGAAAAAACAGATTTTATCATGGACTTAAGTTCCGTTAAACTGACGGGCAAACACAATCTTTACAATGTTCTTGCTGCTGTCACAGCGGCATATAGAGAAGGGTTGACTCCTTGGGAAATCGAAAGGGGCGTAAGCGCATTTAGTGGAATTGAGCACAGGCTTGAATATATAGGAAGCTATAAAAAATGCCGTTTTTATAACGATTCAGCAGCCACTACACCTGATGCAGCAATTCAGGGGATATTAAGCTTCAGCGGGAATCTGACTCTTATTGCCGGAGGTTCGGATAAAAATCTTGGCCTTGAGGCATTTACCGAAACAATAAATAAAAGGGTTACAAGACTCATTCTGTTAGAAGGCGCCGGGACAGACCGGCTTATGAAAGAGGGATTAAAAATCGACTATACAGTATTTGATAATCTTGAAAACGCAGTTTATGATGCCAGCAGACATACAAAATCCTCCGGAACTGTTTTGCTGTCGCCGGGATTCGCGAGCTTTGGAATGTTTAACAATGAGTTTCACAGGGGAAATGAATTTAAAAGGCTCGTTTTAGAGCTTATTGAAAAGGAGAAAGCTCATGAAAAAAGGCAGAAATCCTGAAGAACAGGGAATTATCGAAAAGGTGTTCAGATATGACCAGGGGCATATTTTTAATTTCTGGGAAAAATTGAAGGACAGAGAGAAAGATCATCTTGTCAAAGATATACAGAGTATAGATTTTGAATTATTAAACAGGGCAAAACACCTTCTTTTTCAGCAAAATGGTTATAATCAAAATGGTTATAATCAGGATAGTTGCAAAAGAGAAATTCAGCAGCCTGATATTATTCCGCTTCCGCAGTCCAGGCACCAGTTAGAGAACGAAAAAAGTGCATATGAGGCGGGTGCCGGGTGTATTGGATTATCAAAGGCTGCAGTGTTAACCGCTGCCGGCGGTCAGAGTTCCCGTCTCGGTCTTAATATCCCCAAAGGCGCGTATACAATAACTCCTGTTAAGAATAAGAGCCTGTTCCAGGTTCACGCAGAAAAGATTCTCTTTATGCAGCAAAAATATCATGCCAGGATACCCTGGATTATTATGGTAAGCGAAACTAATCGAGATCAAACGGCTGATTATTTTCAATCAAACGACTATTTTGGCATTGATAGTGAGTATATACGGTTTATTGAACAGGGGATGTTCCCTGCAATTGATGAACAAGGGAAGATTCTTTTAAGGGAAAAATACAGGATATTTCTGAACCCCAATGGACATGGGGGAACATTTTCAGCTTTGAACGATTCGGGGGCACTCTCCTGGCTTAAAAAATTAGGAGTGGA
>JAUVYC010000256.1 GCA_030603285.1 Spirochaetota bacterium | reverse complement strand
TCGTAGTTTTCTTCAAAGGATTTGAAATGGTCCTGCAGTATCTCCTGAATGATATTCTTTTCCCCTGGTTTATAGACGGGCAAACGGTCCTCCTTGAACCCGGTGGGTGTACTCACCCCCTTTGACTTATATAAACATGAGTAGCACTGGATTTGTTTTATCTTTAATTCGGAGGAAAAGTATTTTTGAAGCAGGGCAGAGGCGCCCCTCCTCTTCTACAGAGGGGACATCCCTGCCCCCTCTGTAGAAGAGGTAAAAACATGCGGATAATAACCAGCAGACCTGACAAGGACGGTACCGCTGAAAAATAGCCTATTTTTACTAAATCGCCTTTTATGGTTTTACTAACTTATTACTATTTCAATACTTACGTTTTAATGTATCTATAAAAATCTGGATTTTCTTCATTTTTCAGCGCAACCAAGGATATCAGGTTGTATTCCTTTATAAAAAGTCCACTTTTATCTCATTCGTAATCAAGGCAAAGCCAAGCACAACGGCAGTACATGTCACGGTATAAAAATAGCTTTAAGAGGCTGTTCATGATCACTGCCAAAAGGAAGCCACCTGCTTTGGAGGTGGTCTATAATATTTATAAAAAGATTAATTAAAAGGCTATGCCTTTAAAAGCCTTTTGGCTTGGAAACCACCACCTGCTTTGCAGGTGGTCTTTTACTTCGCCAGACTAACGCAGGTACCTCCTGGACAAGATCTTTTAGTGCAATTTGAAGTTCAGCCTGGCGGTGTGGTGGATCTAAAGATCACCTCACAACCTGGGATTGTGGGTGAGATACTTCAGGACCTCTATAATCGTCTCCTTATCCTACCCGTTCCCAAGGTGAATCACGGTTCCGATAAAGTTTCAGGTCTTCTTTACCATTTGGGGTGGCTCTAGCATCTCTTAGAATATCGAAAAACACTAGTGTCCCATCATAAATAAAATAATAACAATCAAAACAAACCTGGGATAAGTATATTCTTTTCTATATTCTTCTCTGCCTTCAACTTTCAGCTTTTTGCCGGAATTGTTTCCGATTTTCTATTTTTGTTTGCAAAAAGTAATAATCTTGATATTTTTTTTAGATTTAAAGTATTGGGCGGTTGTAATTACAAAATACGAGAAAAAACAGGCGATTCTTGTTGATTTCCACCTGTTTTCTCATGAGGATGATTATAACTTTGCCTATCATTTAGCAACAAAAGCTTCTTGATCCAGTTCCCATTCTCTAACTTAAGATATAATGATTTCACAGGATAAGGTACGCTCATATCACTCTCCCGAAAGATTTACATCCTCTCTTATTATCCCAATTTTCTTGACAAAATATCATTCTGAAGTAATAATGGTTGAGAAGAGGAGAAATGTAATTTGTGAAGTGGGATTCATACCACAGTTGAGCGCTTTTTTGTGTGGCAGTAGGGATGTTTCTGTAAATCGCGAATTATAACTCTTCCTATCAATCTGTTATTCATACCCGTAGCGCTAATCATCTTATCGTAGCTTTTCATATAATACTTGGATTTTTATAATCTTCCAAAAAACTCTGATTTTATTTTGGGTGCAACTTTTTCCGGTTGACCAAAATCAGGCAGCATTTTCAAATTCTCTACTTGTATCCTGATTCTGGTATAACTCATCTCTTTTCGTATCTATATAATAATCCCAGAATTCTGTCCATAATCTATTGATTTTAGCTGACCTCAATTCCAACATAGCCTCAGCTCCAATCTCTGTTCATCGCATCTTAGATAATTCCATTCGATCTTTTACAAAACTTCGACATAAGCCTTCAATAACACCACTCCCTATTGGATACCCTTTCGCCATGCCATGCCATGCCAGTCCTGCCATACATCGGATTGTTTGTGATGACGCCAAACAGTTCTATTACATTACCACTCTTCGGGCCCTCTGTTGGGTCCATGAAGAGAGACATTACAAAATGCCAGTTCCATTCCTTCCTAACCATCAAAAACTAGTCGGTGACTTCAGGTCTAGAATCTGGGACTATTATTACGAGCGTAAAGAATATAAAAAGAATCCAAAGGGCGAATACAAAATGCCGTCCCTTTCCTCCATCATTCCAAATCCTCCATGAATATATTTGTAGTAATAATGGAAATATTGTATAATTTCATTGTTACCATTATCTATGTTTTTATAACCACCATTAGATTTCCAAAAGTTATTGAGTAGTTATATAATTTGATTAAGAAAAAATTAAATAACATAATACAAACATTAAATCACATTTAAAGAGGCCATACCATGGATGTCTTTCAATTACGTAATCAGCTAATCCGGGATTACGAGTCATACATCCGGAGCTTCATCCGTATTAATGATAAACGAATTAATGAGATAGTAGAAAAAGAACTCTCTGAAGGACTGCTATGGCCTGACCCACTTATTCAATTGAACCCCTCCTTTGAACCCGGTAAATGGATAGATGAATTATGCGATGAAGAAATATTACATCCTGAGTGTAGAAATATTTTCCGAATTAATAAAGAAGAGAAAACTACCATCCAGGGGAACCGTTTACGGTTGTATAAGCATCAGGAGGAAGCGATACGAATAGCAACAAAAGGAAGGAACTATGTGCTTACAACAGGAACGGGTTCCGGAAAAAGTCTTTCATATATCATACCAATTGTGAATCATACACTTAACCATAGAGATATAAAAAGTATCAAAGCCATAGTGGTATATCCAATGAATGCTCTGGCCAACAGCCAATATGGTGAGCTGACAAAGTTTCTGTGTCAAGGATATCCCGGTGGAGAAGGACCTGTAACATTCGATCGATATACAGGACAGGAATCAGATGAAGAACGAGAAAGGATAATTGAGAATACTCCGGACATACTATTAACCAATTATGTAATGCTCGAGCTAATTTTAACAAGACCCTTTGAAAGAGGCATTGTACACGCTGCACAGGGACTGCAATTTCTGATTTTAGATGAATTACATACCTATCGCGGACGACAGGGGGCTGATGTTGCAATGCTTGTCCGCAGGGTACGAAACTTGATGACTGCAGAACATATGCAGTGTGTGGGTACTTCAGCCACTATTGCCGGAAAGGGATCCGACGAGGAGCAAAAGTCAGAAGTTGCCCAAATTGCCTCTATGCTCTTTGGGGCAGATTTCAGCACCGATGATATTATAGGTGAAACACTTAAAAGAACTACACCCTTCAAAGAAATATCTGATGCATCGTTTGTTACGGAATTAACTCACCGGCTAAAGGATTTAAGTTATCAAACGCCAAAGGATTTTAAATCCTTTATTAGTGACCCCCTCTCTATTTGGATAGAGAGTACCTTTGGTCTTATAAAAGATAAAGAATCAGGGAGGCTTGTAAGAGCGCAACCAAAAACAATTTCAGGCCAGGAGGGTGCAGCAAAAGAATTAAGCAACTTTACGGGTGTAGGTGAAGATGTTTGCGAGAAGTCGATTCAGAAAGCATTATTGTCAGCTTATCAGTGTGAGCCAAATCCGGATACTCACTTTCCACCATCACCATTCGCATTTCGGTTACATCAATTTATCAGCAGAGGAGACACAGTATATGCATCATTAGAACCTGAGAGCGAGAGATATATGACGGTACACGGACAAAAATATGTACCCAATGATCGCCAGAGGGTTCTTTTGCCGCTTGTTTTTTGCAGGGAGTGCGGACAGGAATATTATTGTGTAAGACTCTTTACAAATACTAAGACAAGTCAAAGGAGATTTGAGCCGCGGGAATTGGATGATACATTTACGGATGATGAAAGTGAAGCAGGTTTTCTATATTATAACAGTGATAAACCATGGTCTCTTAATCTCGAAGAGGTTCAGAATAGAGTTCCTGATGAATGGCTGGAAGAATACAGTGGAACAGTAAGAATTAGAAGAAATCGCTTAAAGGATATCCCGCAAAATATAAGAATAGGTCTAAGTGGGATTGAGAGTAATGAAGGAATTGAATATAGCTATGTAGCTGCCCCTTTCCGGTTTTGCTTAAATTGTGGCATATCATACGGTTTCCGGCAAAGATCTGATTTTGGAAAATTAACATCACTCGCGTCTGGTGGGAGAAGC
>JAUVYC010000078.1 GCA_030603285.1 Spirochaetota bacterium | reverse complement strand
ACGATGAAACTGATTCATTATCATTAATATTATATTTCTTCATTAAAAATATATCTTTGTTAAGGACTATAGTAGATAGTGCAACAAAAAGTGAGAAAAAAAATCAATGGAATGAGAGTATTCCGGGTTGATCCAGTCAATAAGAACCCAATCAAAGAGCTGGAAAATCCGAGCTTCCTTGCCAGAGATTCAATCGACATGGCCAGAACGATGTAGATGAGAGCTATCAAAAGCGCAGACGATATTCCATTTCTCTTCTGCTTGTACTGCGAGTAATTTTGCGATTTTGTTGTCAGTGAAAAGAGGATTATAAATATAATACCGGCGAAAATTGCACTTATGAAGATTATTTGATGATTCTGTATATTAAGAATTGTTAGCTTATTGTATCCATGCTGGTTTGCGATAAATCCTCCGATAATAAGACCAAATATAAGGATTAGAGAACCAACCGTACCGTATAGTGCCGTGCGAAAGTCTGCTTGTTTTTTTGAATTTACGCTAAGTCCAAAAGAAATAGAATTATATTGGTTAAACGATGAAACTGATTCATTATCATTAATATTATATTTCTTCATTAAAAATATATCTTTGTTAAGGACTATAGTAGATAGTGCAACAAAAAGTGAGAAAATATTGAAATACTGATAGGGTAAACTTTTATAAAATGCCTTAATAGGGGAGTACCCAATACCTAAGTTAGTGAAAGCTGCTGCGATACTGGCAATTGTAAAAGGGGTGATAGTAGTGAAAGGTATTATCGTAGAAACTGATGATGAAACTGTATTTAATATATAGGCGTGTTTTACTGGTGATAACTTTTTCTTTTCAGCAAAAGGTTTTGAGAAAATGCCGACTAAAAGTGATGAAAAATATCTATCAATAAACAGCACAAGATTTGAAAGCGATATAATATACTCTAATCTATTTTTAGTCAGGCTTTTATTTGAAAACTCTTTTCTTAGCGTGTTGATAAATCCACTTTTGTTCAAAAGAGAGAAGAGGAGTAATCCTTCAGTTATGATGAGGATAGTAAAAATATTCAAATTATCAGTCAAAGCATTTCTTATTAAAACACCTGTTATATTTAAAAATCCCAAAAATGGATTAAATTTGGATATTAAGATCGATCCTAAGAATAACCCACCGATTGTTGGGAAAATTACATCTTCCTGCCAGATGAGAAAAAAGATATTAAGTATGAACGGCAGTAAACATGCGAATCCAAAGTTCTCCAATGAACTGCTCCAAATCGGGCAAAAAATCTTTGTAATCTTGAATGTGGCTTGTTCACATCAGGGCGTGGTTAATGTAATGAATTAGTATTCATTAATCAAATTTTACTCAATATTTATGACAATTTCCTTAGCTTCTTTCAATCTTTTTATAACCCGGTCTTTTCCTAATACACACATCGTTTCAAAAAGCCCCGGTGAAACTTTTGTCCCAGTTATAGCAACTCTTATTGTCATAAATACAGAACCCGGTTTCAGCCCCAGATCCTTAATGAGATCTCTTAAAACATTCTCTAATTCACCTGTCTGAAAATGTGTGACTGATTGTAATTTCTCAACTGTATTTTCCAGTATCCTTATTGCATCTTTTTTTGTGTGCTTTTTCTGGATAAGAGCATGTCTATCCTTTATACAGAAATGATCATCAAAGAAGAACCAGGTAAGATCTGATACGTCACTAAGATATTTCAGCCGCTCCTGTATGAGGGGAATAATTTTTAAAACATATTCTTGATACCGGGCTGATTCTTCTTCTTTCAGAATACCCCCCTGAATGAGGAAAGGTATGAGGAGATCATAAAGGTCATTGTATTTTTTATTTCGTATATACACCCCATTAAACCAATTAAGCTTTTCATACGAGAAGACAGCAGGTGCCTTGTTTACCCTGTCCAGGTCAAAATGCTCAATGAGCTCTTTCATACTAAAAAGTTCCGTTTTATCATCGAGCGACCAGCCTAAAAGTGTTATAAAGTTTAAAACCGCTTCATTGAGGAATCCCTTCTGCCGAAATTGTTTTACCATTGTAACCCCATGTCTTTTCGAGAGTTTCCCTCCGCCCTGGGCCAGTATGACAGGCACATGGGAAAATACAGGTGGTTTCCAGCCGAATGCGTTATAAAGAATGATATGTCTTGGTGTACTTGGTATCCACTCTTCACCCCTGATAACATGGGTAATCCCCATAAGATGGTCGTCAACCACATTTGCCAGATGATAGGTAGGAAATCCATCTGATTTTAAAAGTATGATATCATCAAGTGTGGAATTCGCCGTTATAATTTTACCGCGTATATAGTCCTCAAAGATTATCTCACCCTCTTCCGGTATTTTCAATCTAATAACAAAAGGATCATCTTTTTTTTCATGCCGTAAGATTTCTTCTTGAGATAATTGCCTGCAGTGTCTGTCATACACGGGATAGATTCCCTTTTTCTTCTGCTCTTCCCTCAGTGCACCCAGCCTATTCTGAGTACAGAAGCATTTATATGCATGGCCGGATTTTACCAGGTCATACGCATGGTCTTTATAGATAGTTTTTCTTTCAGATTGTAAATAGGGGCCATGCGGGCCTCCAATATCAGGTCCTTCATTCCAGCTTATTCCTATCCATTTCAATGATTCAATGATATCTTCAAGGGCCCCTTCAACAAACCGGGTCTGATCAGTGTCCTCGATTCTCAATATAAAATCACCATTATTATGCCGCGCAAATAAAAAGGCGAAGAGAGCTGTACGCAGCCCTCCAATATGGAGGAAACCTGTTGGACTTGGAGCAAACCGTGTTTTAACTTTAACCATATTTAGGCTCCGGATGAAATGTTGTATATTATAAATAGTTTTGTCTATATAATATACTAATATTGTGTGCGGAAATTAATCTTTATGATTAATTTTCATGTAAATGTCCACATCAGGCTGAAACATATAAAAAAATATTGCAAAAAGGTGGCAGGTAAAATAAATTAAGGAGAATGAATGGAGAGTAAAGATGGAAAAATTTATTGTTGGAGGTGGCTTCAGGCTCAAGGGTTCCATCATACCGGCAGGAAATAAAAATGCTGTGCTCCCGATCCTGGCTGCAACCCTCCTTACAGATGAGACAGTAACCTTATATAATATCCCTAGAATTATTGATGTTGAAATAATGGTAAAGTTGCTGCAGTCTATTGGGTCCCGGGTTGTATGGAGAAATAACAATACCTTAACAATTCAAACGGATCTTCCTTCAGAGAAAACAATATATCTTAATAAAAAATATGCTTGTGAAATAAGGGCTTCAATCCTGTTTGCAGGACCTCTTCTGGCACGCGGGAAAAATATACATTTTCCACCACCCGGCGGTGATGTAATAGGGAGGAGAAGGCTGGATACACATTTTTATACATTGGAGTCCTTTGGCGCTGAGGTGCATACCGATACAAGAGGTTTTTTTATAGAATCCGGGAAGCTTAAAGGCGCAACACTTTTTCTCGATGAGCCGAGCGTAACTGCAACAGAAAACGCAATAATGGCAAGTATATTCGCATCAGGTTCGACAGTTATTAAAAATGCAGCATCAGAACCTCACGTACAGGATCTTATTGGTTTTTTAAACCATCTTGGTGCCCGGATTACCGGAACAGGCAGTAATGTTTTAGAGGTAAAACGAAGCAAAGAACTTGGAGGCGGAAGCTGGAAAGTAATAGGTGATCATATTGAAGTTGGGAGTTTTATTTCACTTGCCGCTGTTACAGGAAGTGAAATTACCATTAAAAATGCAGAGGTAAAGCATCTTAGTATGATCCAGTACTATTTTTCCAAATTGGGGGTCCGGATTGTTATAGATGGAGACGATGTCATTGTTCCTGGTAACCAGAAACTTGTAATTAAAAATGATCTTTTTGGTGAGATACCAACAATATATGACGCTCCCTGGCCGGGGTTTCCCACTGATCTGACAAGTATCGCTGTTGTGACTGCTACTCAGGCAACAGGTACTGTCTTAATTTTTGAAAAAATGTTCGATGGAAGGCTGTTTTTTGTCGATAAGCTTGCCAGCATGGGGGCACGAATTGTTTTATGTGACCCTCACCGGGTTGTGATTGTTGGGCCATCGAAGCTGTATGGAGCTGAGCTTGTAAGTCCTGATATACGGGCCGGAATGGCTCTATTAATTGCAAGCCTCTGTGCAGAGGGGGAGAGTGTAATTTATAATATAGGGCAGATTGATAGAGGATATTTAATGCTGGAAGAGAGACTGATAAAGATCGGGGCTCATATTGTAAGAGTAAGTGATTAATAAAAATGAAATTAAAGATTAAACACGCATTGAATAAAATATCAACATTTATAATATTTTTATCAGTAATTGTGATTTTCATTCATTTTCTGTATACATTTGATCTTATAAGACGGCAGCAGAGTTTAAATAAGGAAATAGGAAAGTTTATTCTTACACTTCTTGATGAAAGGGTGAATGCGTTAAACGACGACGACACCTTCATTAATACTGATATTATAATTTCTGTTTCTGATTATTTCGATTTAGAATATATGGCTGAAGTTTTGGTTTTTGAGAGTGGCTCCGGAAAAATACTTTACCCCATCGGTGTCATGGAGGATTATGTTAACCAGGACATAATCAATAAAACAAGGACAGGTTTAGAAGGCACAATCGAGCTAAAAGATCGGTTCGGTTATTTTATCCAGTATAAAAAACTTGGCATTACTTTTATTGTATATGCATACAAAAGTGATCTTTATTTTTACAGGAATCAACTCATTTATATAGTTATTGGACTACTTGTTGTATTTTCTATCATTCTCTTTATTATAGACAGGAGGGTGAGAAAGAAGTTGAGAATTGTACTGAATAAAATGAAAATATGCTTTGAGAGTGCATTTATCAAAGGGAAACTTTTAGAGGCAATAGAACCCCAGGACGCGAGTGAAATAGATGACGTTTTAGTAAGCTATAATCAAATGGTTTTGAAGGCAGGAGATGTTTTTAAAAGTATGGAAAGCAGGACAAGCGTTCTTTTTCAGCAGAGAGATAATCTGAAAAAAATAATTTCTCTTTACAAAAAATATGTACGGAATGAAACTGTATTAAAGATAAGTGAAAAAAATATCTCTGATCTGGTAAGCAGAAGACAAAACATCTCTTCGTTGAGTATAGAACTGGTTAATTTTTTAAGACCAATAGATGAACTGTATCCACAGGTTATTACTGGTGAACTGAGCAGCCTGCATGCTTTTTTAAAGAATGAGGCAATGAATAATGGCGGAATCATAAATTTTTCTTATGGGTATTTTATTAATGTCGTTTATGGGGTACCAACGCCCGATGAGATATCGTTTTCTCATGCATTGGAAGGATCAAAGAGTTTATTAAGATGGATTGGCGAAAGGAACAGTTCTGAAAAGAATATCAGCGGCGTTAAATGGGAAGTTAAGATGGGGCTTTCATTTGGAGCAGCGGTAACAGGAACTGTAGGTGATAGTTATGTAGTGCTCGGTAATGTAGTTGAAGAAAGCATGAAAATGCTTGACTTTGCAAAATACTACGGGGTTCCTATTGTAACATCTTCTCTAGATCAGTTAGAATCCCTTGAGGGGGTAAAATATCGAAAGCTTGACTATATAATAGAAAAGACTGAAAAGGAACGTCATAAGAAGATTATTTACGAAATATTTTTAAAACAACCTGAACAGCTTGAAGATGCCATTAAATTGTACTATCATGGGTTGGATATGTTTTTTGATGGTAAATATGACATAGCTGTCTATGAGTTTAAAAAGGTAAATAAGATACTGGACGGTGATAATCCCTCGTATATATTTTTGAAGCGCTGTAAAAGGTTTAGTAAAGGTGGATAATATCCCGTCATTTTGTATCATTTATATTGATTATCCTTGCATGAAGAGTATTTTAAATCTATATATGGATTTGATTACATGGGAGTTTAATAATGGAAGAGCTTACTGTAGAGGAAATAATTAAATATGTAGTGAGAATCGAGCAGGAGTCATATCAATTTTACCGGAAGGCGTCAAAAATATTAGAAGGTAATGAGATTAAATTATTGACAGATGAACTGGCAGAACTGAAAGTAGAACACGTGAATCAATTAAAAGGTCTATTAAATGAAGAAACTATAACCTTAGAAGATTTGACATACGTGCTCAATATTGACACTTCATTATTTGACAGAATTATACAGACCCATGAGATACCGGCACAGGCAACAACGCTTGATATACTCAGTATAGCACTTGAAAGGGAGAAGAATACACAAAAAAATTATGAGATGCTCTTAACCATTACTACCCTGAATGTTAAAATTATAAGGGCGTTCAGTTTATTGAAGGGCATAGAAGAGACGCATGTGAAAAAAATTGCAGAAAGAATTAAAAAAATGAGGTTAGCTCACTGCCAAAATGGAGCAACCTCCTTTGGATGTGGTCTATAATATTTCTAAAAAGATTAATTCAAAGGCTATGCCTTTAAAATCCTTTTGGCCTGGAAACCACCACCTGCTTTGCAGGTGGTCTTTTACTTATTATCCATTGATTCACGGGGAAACCATGAAATTGAGCGCAATCCTTAAAAAGTGTGAAGATTTAACCTGCAGCAGCTTAAGCAATCCGGAAATCACCATGATATGCTCCGATTCCCGTCAGGTAACACCAGGAGCCCTTTTTATTGCGATTCAAGGATATCAAGACAACGGTATAAAATACATTGAGAATGCCGTCAGCAGAGGAGCTGAAGCAGTTATTATTGATGAAAAATATCGGAGCCAGTTGGGTTATCAGAATCGATTCCCGGTTTGCTATACTGACCATCCACGAAAATGTGCTCTCAACGTTTCAAGGATTTTTTATAATAATCCCTCAAAGGCATTCATACTTTCTGGTATTACGGGCACGAACGGCAAAACAACAGTCACCTATCTAATTGAAGAGATCCTCAGGGAAAACAGACAAAACCCCGGTGTTATCGGAACCATATCATATCGTTATAATGACATAATTAAAAAGGCAAAGAATACCACTCCTGACCCGATCGATATTCAATTCCTCTTCAATGAGATGAAAAAAGGCGGGGTGAGCCATGTTATCATGGAAGTTTCTTCTCATGCGCTTGTGATGGACAGAATTCAGCCTCAGGATTTTGACCTGGGGATATTTACAAACCTTAGCCAGGACCATCTTGATTTTCATGAGACGATGGAAGAATATTTTAAAGCGAAAGCACAACTTTTTATGGGTTTGAAAGAAGACGCTTATGCAGTCATTAATAATGATGATTCTTATGGGAAAAAAATTATGTCAATTACACGGGCAAATGTACTTACGTATGGGATTAACACAAGGTCAGACTACACAGGGAAGATAAATTCATTATCCATTGAGGGGTCAACCTTTTTGGTGAATGGCACGGAATTTAAAATCAATCTTGCAGGGGAGCATAATATTTATAATGTGCTTTCTGCCTATGCTGCTGTGAAGGTTTTTAATATAGATGATGATACAATTGGAAGTGCTCTGTTAAAGATTAAGAATATTCCAGGTAGATTCGAAAGGGTGAAAGAAGGAGATAATTACCATGTTTTTGTAGATTATGCGCATACACCCGATGCATTAGATCATCTGCTTGATGCTGCAAATTCATTAAAGAGAGGGCGGATTATCACTGTTTTTGGCTGCGGCGGAGACAGGGACAGGGGAAAACGGCCAATAATGGGAGGTATTGTGGAGAAGAAATCGGATATTGCCATAGTCACCTCAGACAACCCTAGAACCGAAGATCCGCTTGCAATTATTGAAGACATTAAAAAGGGGTTAAATGGAGATAATCACCTGGTTATTCCGGACAGAAAAGAGGCTATCTACAGAGCAATTGAGCTTGCACGAAAAGATGATATTGTGTTGATTGCAGGCAAAGGGCATGAAGATTATCAGATTCTGAAGGAGAAAACTATCAATTTTAACGACCGTGAGATAGCCCTTGAAGCAATAAAGAGCATCAAAAAATAATCATTTGTAGGGGCAGACCCGTGTGTCTGCCCGGTGTAACAAGCAACACATCCATTCAAAGGGCAGCCACATGGAGTTGAGGGCAACCACATGGGGTTGCCCCTACTGTTCCAAAATTTCTTTTGTACCTTCTGGGAAGGCAAGTTCTTCCCATACCTGTTTGAGCTCTTCCAGACCACTTTTATCACATTCCAGAGGCAGCACTTTTTCAGGCTCATCTGTGGATAGATCTTGATTGCCAGTCTGCGGAGAAGTTTTCAGTATTGGCATAAAATATGTGTTTAACAGAAACGATTGGAAAATGCTGCTTGCCATGAAATCGATAATGTATTTTGCTCCTTCTCGATTATTAGCATCAACAGGAATAAATACTATGTTATTACCTGAAACTGTTGTTACAGGATATTTTTCTTTAGAAAAACTGGAGTACACGATGCTGATCGGGTACCCTTTTGAAATGGAGTTTTGAAAATACCCGTCAATCCCAAGAACTGCGGGATACTGCCCGCTTTCAACTGCAAATATGAGCTCTTCTCTGCTGCTCCTGTACAGAGGAACCATATTATTTATGTCGATCAGAATATCCTTTCCATAAATTCGATAGAGGGTATGGAAAACGGATAGCAGGAGAGGATCATTAACCGGATTAACGGTTGTAATCTTCCCAATAAGTAGGGGCAATTCATGTGCTGCTTCTACCGGAAGGGTATTGGGCACTTCAATGTTGAGTTCTTCAGTAAAAATGGAATTGACCGCAAGACAGCTATGCCATTTTGACCAGATAAAAACACCATCTTTATAAAAGGATGAGCCAATTTTACTCCATGTACTGGAGGAATAGTTAACTATATTACCAGGATCATCCTGAAAACAGGTGCCAATAAATAAATCATATTTGCCTTTAAATACCTTTATACCATCAGATTTTGCTGTTAAACTGCAGGAAAGTCCTGTAGAAGAGTTAATAAATTGAATGACAGGAATTATCATATCTTTATCAAAATTTGAAAAAACTTCAATGGTTTTTTTGATTTGAGATGGGGCTTTATATAAAGGCTCTTCCGGTACCACAGTATTACCTTTATGAGAAGAACAGAAAAAAAGGACAGGAGCTGAAAAGAATAGCAGTGAAAATAAAATGGATAGAAACAGCTGTTTCATTGTTTTAGTACCTTAATCCAAAGAAAAAACAATAGCCGGCAAGGACCAGAAACCCTGTCCAGCTTTTTCATAGTAGGGGCAGCCCCATGTGGCTGCCCTTTTAAAAATATATCTAGCCATCTTTTTAATGGGGGCGGATTTAAAATCTGCCCCTACATTAATAGATATTTTAATAGAAAAATTAAGCGAAATTGCGTTAAAAATTAAAAACTGTAAGTCCGTCCACTTTTGCGAGCTCATCTTCAATATAATTCCCTTCCTTCATTTGACATCATTCGAATAAGGCTTTTATCTTCCCAGGCTTTTTCGAGATGTTCTGAAAAAATGGTTTTATTCCTTCCAGCCACGGTACCATTAGTTTTTTTACATCCACCATTTATATAACCTTTATACCTTTTTTCCTGAAGATTGTAATAAAAATTATATGTACCGCAATGACGATAGTAAAAATGATTGTTGACATTGCACATGAGCTTTCTAAATATCCATCATCTACTAAATGGATAATGGTAATTGATCCAAGCTTGATTTTTGGAGAAATGAGGAAAATTACTACACTTATCGTTACCATGCTTCTTTCGAAAAAGAAGAGTAGATTATTCCAGAAACTTACTTTACTCAGAGGAAATATGATTCTAAAAAAGGATTTTGGTAAATCGGCTCCAAGAGAAGTGGATGCTTCATCAATTGATATATCGATATTCTTCATATTCGTCATTGTTGAAAGCATTCCAAGGGTGAAGTTATGAATTACGATACTGAGAATAATAATAGAAGCTTTGTAGTATAGCCAGTTTACCTTTACAAAGGCCAGGATATAACCAAGTCCCAGAACGAGCCCCGGAATTGCTGCGGGAAGTACTGTAATAAGGTAGAGTAGATTATTTCCTCTTGGTTTTCTCTTTTCCACTATATACCCCGCTATTAATGTAAGCCATGCACCAAAAAAGGCTACGATAACAGATATCCATAAGCTTGTCCAAACAGCAGAAATGGATCTTCCCCTGTGTGAAAAGTTATAGTGGCGGGTACTTAATGTTGAAAGCCATTTGAGTACCTGTTT
>JAUVYC010000280.1 GCA_030603285.1 Spirochaetota bacterium | reverse complement strand
CGAATGAGGGACAGGGAGGTATACATCAAGGAAGGTTTTGATGGTGAATTCGGGCAGATCAGGGTTTTCCGGGAAGAAGAACTGAAGTTATTTGGTCCTCAGGAGGAGCTATTACCGGATACAGTGTATGAAAACAATATTCAGGGACCGGGCAGAAAAATGCTCACTTTTAATCTGCAAGAATACATGCATATCAAAAAAGCCCAGGCTGGCCAAAAATCAGCTGAAAAACAGGCTGTGGCTCCAGCTTTATACCGCCCTGTGGAGATATTTGCCGGGCTCAATGATGAGCAGCGAAAAGCTGCAGGGAACTTCCACGGACCGTCCATTGTCCTTGCGGGACCGGGCACAGGAAAGACTAAAACACTGACCTGCAGAATAGCACATATGATTTTAAATAAATTTGTACATCCGGAAAATATTTTAGTTCTTACATTTACGAATAATGCCGCGCAAGAAATGAAAGACAGATTACATTGCCTGCTGGACGGTAATGCGGATATCACTCATCTACAGGTTTTAACCTTTCATGCATTCGGGCTTTCCATCCTGAAAGAACATTGCAGGAAGTTTGGAAGAAATGAGCATTTCACTGTTATTGATAATGAAGATAAAATTGCGATACTCCATCAAAATATCAATTGCAATAAAAATGAACTGAGGAGTATATCAGACGGCCTTTCAAATGTTAAAAAGAATGTAATGTCAGAAGAGGATATCAGGGAGAAAGGGCTGTCAGATATTTTTTACAGGTACGAGGTAATTTTACAAAAACAAAATATTTTTGACCTTGATGATTTAATCTACCATTCAGTTCGGGCTTTTGACCTGTATCCGGAAGTTCGTTTTCAATATAAAGAAAAATTTGGGTGGGTATTGATTGATGAATACCAGGATGTAAACTTTGCCCAGTATAAGCTATTTAGGCTCCTAATGCCGGAGCTGACTGCAAATGTATATGTAATCGGGGATCCTGATCAGGCCATTTACGGCTTTCGGGGTGCAGATGCCAGGTTTATTCGATCTTTCATCAAAGACTATCCCGGGGCTTCTGTGTATACACTGAAAAAAAGTTACCGCTGTACGGATAATATCCTGAAAGTCTCAGGCCAGGTAATTCAAAAAGGGAGACAGGAAGATCATGCTGTTCTAAAAGGAATAATAGAAGGAGTCAAAATTAAAATTGCCCTTCATCCCACTGATAAGAGCGAAGCTGAGTTTGTTGCCAGAGCCATTGAAACAATGATGGGGGGATTGAGATTTTTTTCTCTTGACAGCCGGATCACAGAAGGTGAACAGCATGTAGAGATAAACACCCTTTCAGATTTTACAGTTCTCTGCAGAATAAATCATCAGATGAAAGCACTGGAGAAGGCATTCAACGACCATAGTATCCCGTATCAGACAATTGGAGAAGAGCCATTCTTTCACCGGGAGCCGGTCAAATCGATAATTGATCTGTTGAAATTAGCAAAAAATGTTAAAAGCGATATTTTAAATAAAAAGGGTATCGGGAAAAATGAAACTCATTATTGTACAGATCTCATTAAAAGAAGGGTTCCAGTGGAAAAAATTGTTTCTTCAATTATTGATAGATTTTTTTCAAAAGAACGATCGGAAAATGAACTATTAATCAGAAAACTTCTCGATCTCACTAATGATTTTGGTAATTCTTTAGAATATTTCTTAAACTTTGTCGCTATTGGCACCGGAACTGATATCTATAAACCTGACACAGAAAAGGTTACCCTCATGACCCTTCATGCTGCAAAAGGGCTTGAGTTTAGATGCGTTTTTATAGTCGGCTGTGAAAATGGCCTGCTTCCGTACTCCCTCTTTGAAAATCAGAAGTCTGATGATGATGAAGAAAGACGGCTTCTCTATGTAGGTATGACCCGAGCAGAAAGGTTTCTCTTTCTTTCACATGCAAAAAAAAGATTTTTATTTGGAAAGGAATATTATCTGGAAAGAAGCCCTTTTCTTGATGACATTGAAGAGGGATTAATAGAACTGGCAGAAAGTGAATATAAAAAAACAGGAAAAAGACAGGACAGCCAGCTCGATCTTTTTTGATATATTTTGCCTTTTCTATCAAGAGACAAAGAGGCTTAATCGATTTATCCGATTCATGCATGGAATATTATCAGGGAAAAACAGTTGAAGTTTGTATGCGAAAAATGTTTTTTGTTGTATGTATTCTTTAAATTACTGCTTTTGGGATATTTTTGCGAGTCGGGAATTATAAAAAATCCAATATGATTAAAGTCAAGCGATTTTTCTCTCCATCTTAATTTTTTCTAATTCTTTTTCATAGGTTTTTAGCTTTCTTGCGAAAAGTTTATCATCCATCCATCGGTAACATTCACCAGTCAGTAACATACTTCTCATTATCCCACACAGCTTACTAATTAAGGCTATACGAACTCTTACTGCTCCTCTCCTCTCAACTAAATCCTCATAAAACTCCCTCATAGAAAAAGATGAATTAGATACATGATTAATTGACTGAGTTAAAATAGTACGGGTTAACTTCCTGGATGCACGATTGATATGTCCTGACTTGCTCTTACCTCCGCTATCCTTAACCTTTGGTACAAGCCCAAGGTATGCATTCATCTTCTTTTGTTTTTTAAACCTTGCAATATCACCCACATCAGCTAAAAATGCTAATGCTGTCAGCGGTGTTATCCCTTTGATGGTCATCAGTAATTTCACTGCTTCCTTCAATGGCTCTCCAGCCAGTATTATTTCCTGCTTTATTCTCTCTTTCTCCTCTTCTACTCTCCATAACAATTCAAGACTACCCCTAATACATATTCCACTCGCATGCGGTAGTTCAAGCCTCTTCAATAACTCTTTCCCATACTTCGGTAACAGTAATGTATTCTTCTCTTCCTTTGGCAACGTTATCCCATTATCAACAACAATCGCCTGAATACTATTCTTTAACACTCGGATCTGCTTATTAAATAATTGATACTGACTGAATAGCTTCCTCAGATCTCTAATTACAACATCCGGTTTGTAGACAGTCGATATTCCAAACTCGCCAGTCACAATATGAACCCACAATGCTTTCGCCATGTTCCGGGCATCTTGTTTATCTGTGCTATTCCAGGAATCCCGGATGATCTTAAACTTGTAGGGGTGTGTGCACCCGCCGGGATCAAGCACATAGCACATAGCTCCTGATGATCGAAGATCATGATAATCTTCGATCATTAAGATTCTACCTGATCAGCACAAGAAGTAATCTACTATATCTGTGCTGAATCGTCAAGGTGAAGAAGTATATTTTAATCAGAGATGTAATGACCTGAAAGAGTACATTGGGAATCTGGGTCCTGAAGAT
>JAUVYC010000262.1 GCA_030603285.1 Spirochaetota bacterium | reverse complement strand
TAAAATTATTGAAAATAAAATTATAAATCTGGATGGCATATTAAAGGTCAAAGAATGTCCGATTATTAATATGCTGGAGATGTAGATAAAAAGGCGCGTATGATGATAAAAATTAATAACGAAATAAAAAATTTTAAAATTGATTTATTAACAAAGTGGAGAGAAAATGGCGCATTGATACCACTACTTCAATCTGCTCAAAATTCCTATGGATATATTCCTGAGATAGCCATCCATTATATAAGCGAGATATTAGGAGTTCCTTCTGCCGAAATTTATGGAGTAATTACGTTTTATTCGCAGTTTCATACAAAGCCACTGGGAAAGTATGTAATCAAGATTTGTGAGGGAACAGCCTGCTACGTAAACAGCGCCCGTCAGATTTTAAAGATGCTTAAAAACGAGTTGAGAATTTCTGTTGGTGAAACAACAGATTGCGGACTGTTCACTCTTCAATCAGTAGCCTGTCTGGGATGTTGTTCTCTTTCGCCTGTGATTATGATTAATAATAAAACCTATGGAAGATTAACTCCGGAAAAAGTAAACACAATTTTAAAACAGTACCGAAAGGATTAAACAACGGTGAGAAAAGCCATAAAGGAGATTAAAGTTGGACTCGGGACATGTGGTATTTCAGCAGGAGGAGAATTAATATTTGAAGAAATAAAAAATGAATTGGAAAAGCAGGGCGCAAATGTAAAAGTTAAAGAAACAGGCTGTATGGGAATGTGTTATATGGAAGTCCTGGTCGAAGTTTCTATTAATGGTGAAAGCTATTTATACTGTAAAGTGACGCCGGACAAAGTGAAAAAAATCATCGATATGCATATTATCCACAATAAACCCATTGATGAATGGATTATAAAAAATAAAGGAAAAATACTCAAAGAAGAAACATTTTTCAAAAAGCAAAAAAAGATAGTTTTAAAAAATTGTGGTGCAATTGATCCAGGTTCGATCGACGAATATATTGCCTGTGACGGTTATAAAGCAATAAAAAAAGTCCTGGAAAGTTACTCTAAGGATGAAGTGATTGACATTATTTTAGAATCTGGATTAAGGGGGCGAGGAGGAGCAGGTTTCCCCACCGGCTTAAAATGGAAATATATCTCTCGTTCAAAAAGAAATAAAAAATATATTATTTGTAATGCAGATGAGGGCGACCCCGGCGCATTTATGGATCGCAGCATTTTAGAAGGGGACCCGCATTCAGTACTGGAGGGGATGATGATCGCTGCTTATGCGATTGAAGCAGATGAAGCCTATATTTATGTGCGTGCCGAATACCCTAAAGCTGTTCATAGGCTTACAACAGCAATTAGACAATGTCAGGAAAGAGGATACATTGGAAATGGAATTTTTAGATCAGATAAAAATTTCAAGGTAACAATCAAGGAAGGAGCAGGCGCATTCGTTTGTGGAGAAGAAACGGCTCTTATTGCATCAGTTGAGGGAAAGAGAGGAATACCCAGAATCAGGCCGCCTTTTCCTGCTCAAAAGGGGATTATGGGTAAACCGACAAACATCAATAATGTAGAAACATATGCAAATGTACCCTGGATTATCCTGAATGGACCCGATGCATTTGCCTCTATGGGAACTGAAAAAAGCAAGGGAACCAAAGTTTTTGCCCTGGCTGGCAAAGTTGTAAGAAGCGGTCTGGCAGAAGTTCCAATGGGTATCACCATTAATGAGATTGTTTTTGATATTGGCGGCGGTATAAAGGATGGAAGGAAATTTAAAGCCGTTCAGATGGGTGGTCCTTCAGGCGGCTGTATCCCGGCCTCCTTGGGAGATCTGAAAATAGATTATGATGAATTAGTCAAAACCGGTGCAATAATGGGCTCAGGTGGTTTAATAGTGCTTGATGATACAACATGTATGGTTGATATGGCAAAATATTTTCTGACCTTTACTCAAAATGAATCATGTGGGAAATGCACCTTTTGCAGGATAGGGACAAAAAGAATGCTGGAAATGCTGAAAAAAATTACATCAGGAGAGGGGCAAGAAAAAGATCTGAGATTATTGGAAGATTTAGCCTACAAAGTGAAAGATAACAGCCTCTGTGGGTTAGGTCAGACGGCCCCCAATCCTGTTATAACTACTTTAAAATATTTTAGAGATGAATATATGGCTCATATCAAAGAAAAAAGATGCCCCGCTCATAGCTGTCCCGCGCTTATGACCTACCGGATTAATCCTGAGAACTGCGTCGGTTGTTCCCTCTGCTTAAAGAATTGCCCTGTAAATGCCATTAGTGGAAACTCTAAAGAGATACATACAATCGACAGGGAAGCATGCATTAAGTGTGGCCTATGCTACGATGTCTGTAAATTTGGATCTGTTGAAAAAGTATAGTAAAAATTAAAGAGCATTGTATAAATGAAGAAAATAAGAGCAACAATAAATGGCAATGAAATAATTACATCTTCTGAAAAAACGATTTTAGAAGTAGTAAATGAAAATATAATTGATGAGATCCCCACGCTCTGTTATGATAAAAGACTTGAGCCTTATGGCTCATGTTTCTTATGTGTAGTAGAGATTGAAGGGCTAGAAAAATTAATGCCGTCCTGCTGTACACTTGTCGAAAATGGGATGAGGATACATACAAACAATGAAAAAATAAGAAGAGCAAGGAAAACAGCTCTTGAGCTTTTGTTGTCCAATCATTATGCGGATTGTATTGGTCCTTGTAAAGATGCATGCCCCGCAGGCGTTGATGTTCAAGGATATATTGCGCTCATCTCGAGAGGAAAATATGATGAAGCGATACAGTTAATAAAAAAGAACAATCCGCTTCCGTTAATCTGTGGAAGAATCTGTATCCGTGAATGTGAAATTGCCTGCCAGAGGAACATAGTCGATGAATCTGTAGCTATTAATAATTTAAAGAGATATGCTGCTGATATTGATATCAGAGATCCATGGAAGCCTGTGATTAAAGAAAAGATAAACAGAAAAATAGCTGTTATAGGCGGAGGTCCATCAGGACTTTCATGCGCTTATTATTTAACTATTAATGGCTGTGATGTCACCATTTTTGAAAAAATGTCTGAGCTAGGCGGAATGTTGTGGTATGGAATACCGGAATACAGACTTCCAAAAAATATACTGGATAAAGAAATAAACTGGATTGTTGATTTAGGGATAGATGTTAATGTAAATACTGAAATTGGGAAGGATATCAAGGCCTATGATCTATTAAATGATGGTTATGAAGCAATCTATCTTTCTATTGGAGCAACAAAGTCAAGAAATCTGGGAATTAAAAACGAAGAGGATGCTGGTGGAGTTACACAGGGCATTGATTTTTTAAGAGATATACAATTAAAAAGGCATTCAACACTGAAAGGAACGGTGCTTATTGTTGGAGGTGGGAATACAGCCCTTGATGCGGCAAGGAGCGCTTTACGGTTAGGCGCTGAAAATGTAAAAATAGTATATAGAAGATCCATTAATGAAATGCCGGCCCATCATTCAGAGATCAAAGCTGCAAAGGAAGAGGGAATAGAGTTTATATTTCTTACGACTCCTAAATCAATTTTAAAGGAATTGAATAAAATTAAGGGTATCGAGTGTTTAAAAATGAGGCTTGAAAAAACAAAAGCTAATGAAAGACCCGGACCGGTGCCAATTCCCAATTCCGAATTTGTATTAAGCTGTGATTACCTCATAAATGCCATTGGCCAGAAAGTTGATAACTCCTTTTTTCACCATTTGGATGGATGTAAACGAGAAAAATGGGGCACAATAAGAATAAATAATGAGAGTTTCGAGACATCTGTAAAAGGAGTTTTTGCCGGGGGAGATGCAGTAACAGGGCCTTTAACTGCTATTAATGCAATTACACAAGGAAGAAAAGCGGCCGAATCTAT
>JAUVYC010000011.1 GCA_030603285.1 Spirochaetota bacterium | reverse complement strand
CGCCTTCGGGGCATCGGCGGTGTATGACAGGCCGAAACCCGATGTGAGCACTAACAGCATCACTGAAGACCAGCTCCCCCATATATTCATTGTGGGCGCCAATGCCGATTTTCCCCTGTTGAACCGTGATATTTTCAGTTTAAAGCTCTATGCTAATGCGGCAAAACTCGGCTATATATACAAGGAAGTTCCAACCGCCCCCTTTGATCTTGTGAGTGTGGGTATTGAACCAGGACCACATTTTGTACAGGGCCTCGGCACAGGCGTCGGAGTAATGGGTAAGATTGCAAAGATATTCAAATACAGGGTCGAGTACAGATATATTCTCAATTACTATGAACCTGGAATGATTGATGCTTTGTGGGAGAACAGGCGTCTCGGGTACTGGGTGGAATTACAGGAGGTTATCTATGAACAAAACCAGCCCGGTTATGAACAAACAACAGCTTCAGGAGTTTTTATAGATGGAGGAGCCATTATCCTTAAAAAAATTGAAGTAGGTCTCGGATACGAGAATTATAAAAAAATAGTCGGAACTACAACAGAGCCTGTTCATAAGGGAAGATTGTATGTGGATGTATATCCGGATTTGATTCCCAAGGTGTACGGCACACTCACCTACGACAGGACAGATAACCTCACCACGATTTTTAAAGAGCCTTTTAATGAAGACACCGTTCTGGAAGCCAATGTCGTTTATAAACTCTCAAGGATGATCGGTCTCCAGATAAGCTACAACAGGACATTTCAATATCAATATTATGATGAAATAGAACAAAAGAATGTGTATAAAAAGATCGATTCCTTTGCAGTTACGACTGTTTTTACATTCTGATCGTAAATATGTGCATGCATAAAAGACGGGATTTTCCTCCCGTCTTTTTTTATTAAAAAGTAAATATTAAGATATTAACCACAGAGTCACAGAGAAAATAAATTTATTAAAATAATAAAATCTCCTTGTCTCTGTGGCTGAATAGATACATAAAAAAATGAAATATCTTACAAAAAATACTATATTTATATTATAGGGGTATCCGCTTTACTCCAGTTGGATGTATACGTAACATAATTATGCATTTTTACACACATTGCATATTCGGAGATTGAGGGACATAGGTTCTGAAGTACGAATTTCAGCGAAATGCCTCTCCTAACTACTTGTAATATAAAGGATTAACAACTCTCCATGATGGTAGAAATGGTTGTACAACGAATCATGACTCACGGCTCCGTGGTCCATGATATATAAAGCGTAAGAATATACAGAGTTTATGCATTACTTGAGTCAAGCGGATAGCCCTATTATATTAAAGACAAATATATGGAAAATTTAGACCTGAGAGAAAAAGAACTTGAAATCGATACACTGGGGGAGGCAAAAATTATCTCTCCATTAAAGCTTTCAACAGTTTATGGAGATAATATTGCAAACTATGTTAAGGATTCTGACACTGTGCTTTTTTATCATGATAAAAATAAAATCCTTGATCATATTAAAAAAGGTAAACCACTTATCGCTTTTGAAAAAGCCGGCCCAAGACAGAAAATCTATTATGATCCTTCCAAGACAAAGGCAGGTATCGTCACATGCGGAGGCCTTTGCCCGGGGATAAACAATGTTATACGTTCAATCGTCATGACCCTATTTCACAGATATAATGTGAAAACAATATACGGATTCAGGTACGGCTGTCAGGGGTTTATTCCAGGCTACGGTCATGAGCCTGTTTTATTATTGCCTGAAAAGGTCAGGGATATACTGGGGAAAGGGGGCAGTATCCTATCTTCTTCCAGGGGTCCCCAGGATGTAGGTGAGATTGTAGACTGTCTCGATAGAATGAATATATCGATTCTTTTCATGATTGGTGGTGACGGGACTCTAAGATGCTCCCAGGCAATATACGAAGAGATAAAAAAAAGAGGTCTGAAAATATCGGTAATTGGAATACCAAAAACAATTGATAATGACATATCCTATGTTGAAAAAACATTCGGTCTTGAGACTGCATTTTCAATTGCAGCGGAAGCAATTAAAAGTGCATATGTAGAAGCGAGCGGTGCCCCGTACGGGATCGGACTTGTAAAGGTAATGGGGCGGATGTCCGGATTTATAGCAGCAAATGCATCTCTTGCCCTCAATGTTGTAAACTTTGTTTTAATCCCTGAAGTTCCTTTTGATCTTGAAGGGCCAAATGGTTTTTTCAAAACACTTGAAAAAAGGCTTAGAAATCGTGGTTATGCTGTAATCATCGTTGCAGAAGGTGCAGGGCAAAAGTACCTCAGGGAGAATATTGAAGGAGAAGATGATTCAGGAAATCCAAAATTAGGGGATATTGGAATATACCTACATTCTGAAATAAAAAATTATTTCAAAAACAATACAGATATCTATGTTAACCTTAAATATATTGACCCAAGCTATATTATCCGATCCGTACCGGCAAACGCACATGATGCCATTTACTGTATGCAGCTTGCCCAGAATGCAGTTCATGCTGGAATGGCAGGGAAAACAGGTATGATTGTTGGAAGGTGGAAAGGCCAGTTTACTAATGCGCCTGTTAAACTTGCATTATCGCAGAGAAAGTATCTATCCCCGGAAGATCCCATCTGGCTGTCTGTGCTTGAAGCTACCGGTCAGCCTATACAAATGGTGAACGAATAGCACTTTAATGTGGATTGTGCACATTCATGTGGCTTGTCCACATTCGGGAAAGCATGCAATGAAAAAGATTGAATTGTTACAAAATGTCGATCTCTTCTCAACCTTAAAAAAGCAGGAGCTGGATATAGTAGCCAGATACAGCAGGTATTATACCTTCCGTGCCGGAGAGGTTATTTTTCGGGAGGGTAAGCATAAACAGGAACTGTTTATAATACAAAAAGGTGAGTTACTCATAACAAAACACCGAGATAATCAAAAGGATGTGGACCTTGCCCGTTTTATTGCCGGAGAATGTTTCGGTGAAATGGATCTGATTGATAATGCCCCCAGGACAGCAGTGGCAAGAGCAGAAAAAGATACCAGTTTGCTTATTTTTCCCATGAAAGGGGTGCTGTTTAAAGATATATTACAAAAACATCCCAGGATTTTTGCACAAATATTACATAAACTCCTGGCAAGAATAGCAGGCCGAATACGGACTGCCAATACTCTTATCTCTGAGAAGGCACCATGGGTACAAAACTTGAAGAAACAGGTGATGAAGGACAAGCTTACCGGGCTCTATAACCGCATCTATCTTGAAGAGGATTTCCCTTTACTATTATCCGAATATGATGAAGAGCCAACAAGTGTGATTATGATCAAACCTGATAAATTTAAAGATATTAACGATACATACGGTCATGATGCAGGTGATAATGCACTGAAATTAATGGCGGCTGCATTTAAATCAAAATTGAGAAAAGATGATATAGCCATTCGATTTCGGGGTAATGAATTTGCTGCAGTGCTCCCGGGAACAGGAACAAAAACTGCAGTTAAAATCGCAGAAGATATACAAACTGCTGTTAATAAACTGGATTTTAGTCAAATTGTAACCGGTTCAAAGGTTTATTTTACTGTGAGCATCGGAGTCTCTACCTATCCTGTTCATGCAGAAAATTCAGAGAAGCTTACTGAGTTAGCATTTGAGATGATGTTCAAAGCAAGAAATAGCGGCGGGAACATAATTCTATCTGCTCCGTAATAAAAAAGGTTATCGATAAAAATGGATAATACTGTAGAATTTTTAAGGCAGGTGGATATTTTTTCTTTACTATCTTCATCTGAAATACATAATATTTTGAATTCTCTGCATTTTACTGAAATCGAAAAAGGGGAAACCATTTTTAAGGAGGGTGATGAAGGAAAGATGCTTTTCATTGTGAAATCCGGTAAAATATCAATTTCAATTCGGCTATCTGACGGGAAAGAACGTGAAATAACGGAATTTTCTTCCGGAGATTTTTTTGGGGAAATGTCGATTTTTGAAAATGCTCCGAGATCAGCAACATGCCATACGAAGGAGAAGAGCAGCCTGTTGTCACTGCATGAAAGTGATTTCTTCAAATTAATTAAAGACCACTCCTATATTGCAATAAAGATCATGTACAGGATGCTGACTATTACCAGCCAGCGGTTAAGGGACACAAGCGAGTTTCTTTCTGATATGGTTGTTTGGGGCGAGAAGGCAACTAAAAGGGCAGTCACTGATGAACTGACCGGAGTGTATAACCGACGCTTTCTGGATGGTGCTTTAGAAAACTATTTTGTTGCGTCAAAGAATAAAAGTAAGCCATTATCCCTGATAATGGTGGATCTGGATTATTTCAGGGAGATTAATGAAAAGTACGGCAATAAAACAGGAGATCATGTTATTCTTGCTGTTGTAGATGTTTTTAAGAAGTATCTGCGAAAACATGATATTATTGCAAGATACGGAGGTGATGAATTTACTGTTCTCCTTCCCGATACCGACATTGATGATGTCAGAGGATTAGCCGAAAATATTTGTAAAGAAGTCAGGGTTTTAGATTTGTTAATGGGCTCTGAATGTCCGATTAATAAGGTAACAATAAGTCAGGGCATTGCTTCTTTTCCTGAGCATGCTGATAACATCAAAACACTACTGGAAAAGGCGGATCAGGCATTGTATAGGGCAAAAAAAGAAGGACGGAATAGGGTAAATATTGCCGATTAATGAAATAACAGTCTAAACCTTTTCCCAGGCAATTCTTTGTTTTACAGTATCGAGTAATAAAGTTAATGTCTGGTCCAACATTAGAAAAAAAGCAGGAAAGTATCTTTGGAATGAAAAAAAAATTAATTTTTACTATTTCTGAAAAAAACAGGATCATTAACAATATTATTAATGCTATGCTCAGCCGTGAGCATTTTCTTGTTGTCGGGCATAAAAATCCCGATGAAGATTGTATTTCCTCTATGGTGGCCTTTGCACTTCTTGTCCGTAAATTTAATAAAGATGTCAGGATCTGTCTTGGAAGTACTATCCATGAACATTTTCAGTATCTTCTCAATATATGCAAATATAATTCTATTCATTATATGAAAACCTGCGATCTGGGAGAAAGCCCACTTGATACTATTATAGTGTGTGATACCCCTAAACCCTCAATGGTAGAGACCGATACGGATATTATCTTGCTGCTGAATAGCCCGGATGTATTAAAGATTGAATTTGATCATCATATAGGAACGGATAGTGAATATATTGGTGATGAGGGATATTGCATGGTGACTGAGGCATCTTCCACCAGCGAACTGATTGGTTATCTTGCCTTTAAGCTTAGAAATCAAAAGGATCTGTTAAAGAAGTATCAGATTACTGATTTATTTTCCCGAAACCTTATACTTGCCATCCTGACAGGGATTATCGGGGAGTCACAGAAGGGTAAACTTTTAAAATCAAAAAGGGAGAAAAGATATTATTCAATTTTCAGTAACATATTCAATACCCTGCTTGTAAAAGAAACAACAAAACCCACAAACTTCTCCAATATGGAGGAAATATATCGTGAACTTCAGAGAAGCTCAACAAAGGAAGAAACATGTTTTAATTATATAATGGAAAAGAAACGTTTTTCTTCATCTATTGGGTATGTAATACTCACTCAGGATGATGTGGAACGTCTGAGAGTTGAATGGGATAGTGATACTATTGTCTCGGTTTCAAGATCTGCTGCAAATATACTTGCTGAGGAGAGCGGCAGGTTCAGTCTTGTAGTATATTATGATGATCCCGGGATTTCCGATCTTATACAATTCCGAATGAGGAGAAGCCGCCAGTATAAAAGCTTTGATTTAAGAAATGTACTGGATCTTTTTTCGATCCAAAACGGCGGAGGACATGAGGGTGCCATCGGTTTCAGGATACCGAAAAAGGATATTGATAATCTCCAGGCCTATGTTTGCCACCTTATCGAAGGTATTGAAAAGGCGATTGTTTAATGTTTTGCTAAATCTCGGTGGTTCTGTGGCTGAATAGATACAAAATATAATAGAAAGGTTGCAACTATTATGCGAGTAAGTGGGTGGCTTATGAAATTAACAACAAGGGCACTTGCGGGATCAATGGATGTCCCTACTATGATCCACCTTACAAAAAGACTACTGCCCAATTATGATATATGTGAAAGAACAGGTTTTCCGCCCAACATTTCAATCCCGAACAAAACTGTTGCAAGCCAGATAGTTAAGGACATAAAAGATAATGAGTTATTCCTCCAGTTTATAGACCTTCTCATCGAGATTGGCCGGACCGAGTTTATGGGACGTAAATATAAGGTTCCTTATCTGCACACGATTCTGGGAGAAATAGATAAAGCCGGGATCATCTATGATAATGATTTTAAAATGTTTGTAGAAGATCCCCGGATCATGAAGACAAAAAACTGGAGCGTTCTTCGTGAGATGCAGGAGTATATATTCACATTCCTGCGTGTGGATATAGTAGGCAGCTCAGTTATGGTTCGTAAATACCCGGCTGAGCTTGTACAGTCGACCTATGCAGATATTCGAACTATTGTTCAGAATGCAGTTGAAAAGAGGAACGGCCGAATATGGAACTGGGAAGGAGACGGCGGTCTCATTGCCTTTTACTTTGCCCAGAAGAATAATTCTGCTGCACTGAGTGCAATTGAGATTGTTCATGAGCTGTATATCTATAACCTGATAGGTCGCAGGCTTGATGAAGTGCTGAGAGTGCGGATGGCAGTTCACAGCGGTCAATGCAAGTTCAGGCACAACTTTGGAGATATTAAGAGTGATACCATAAAAAAAGTTAGTGAGATTGAGTCAAAATATACAAAGCCGAATAATGTTACTTTCAGCAGTAACGTTTATCTTATGCTCGATCCTATCATTGCTGAACAACTGGTGCCTGTCAAAACAGGAAAAAATTCTTCCTTCTTTAAATATGAATTGAAATGGGAAACGGAGTAACGGATGAAAATTATTGTATTTTCTGACCTGGTGACAATTAAGACGAATTTTGCAGGAGTCAAAAGAAGCAAAAACTTTACAGTGGAATATCATTCATGTATCGAATTAAAAAAAAAGTTAAAAAGTACGGATAAAAACACATTCATTTATATTGATATATCACGGTACAATGACCAGGAAAGGAATAAACTATTAAAATACCTGTCCGGACTTGAAAGCTGTCGCTATGGAATAGTTGACCCGGAGGGAGCAGTAAAGGATACTGCTTTGCTTTTTTTCGGGGGTGCATCTGATTACCTTGGCAGGGAAGTTTTTAAGGAAGGAATAACTGCAGTAAGGATAAATAAAGCTGCAGCATTTCTTGCTCCCGGTCAGCCTCCTGGCACGGAAGCCCGCTGGCTTCCGGAAATTAAAAACTTTATCCCTTCCGGGCCTAACTGGAGTGGAATTAAATCAGGGCAGGAATATACATTTTGCCTTATGTATGTTGAACTTGACAATCATGAGGCATTGAGGAAGAATCTTGGTGAAGAGTTGATTACCGCAGTAATAAATTCGTTCAGGGGTTATTTACAGAAATCTATATCTCCAATAAATGGAAAGGTATGGATGTGGGATGAGTTTGGCGGATTGATTCTTTTTCCCTTTGACGGTGAAAAGTGCGATGCTGTGCTTGCCTGTTTCAGGCTGATTCTTAATCGGAAAATGATCTGTGTGGAAAATCTGACTTTTAATGCACTCTTTTCTTATCATATCGCACTTCATATAGGTAATACCATATACAAGAGTAAGGGAAATACCGGTACCCTGGTATCAGATTCAATTAACTCGATATTTCACCTCGGCAAAAAATTTACAAAGCCGGGCAATTTTTATATTACAAAAGAGGTTTTCATGTATTCACCGGAAGGGTTGAAAAAATGTTTTCTCCCAGCCGGCCATTTCGAAGGCTTTGAAATTATGAGAATGATACTACCTCATTAAGACAACAGGTGCGAAAATATATTTTTATAGTCTCTGATTGCAGTTTAATGGCAAGTAGGGGCTATTCATGAATAGCCCTACATTAAAATACGATTTATACAATATCTAAATCTCTGTGCCCGATGTCTCTGTGACCTTGATGTTTCTATGACCTTGATGTTTCTATGACCTTGATGACTCTGTGTTTGAATAGATGCAATTTTATAGTATAGGAAGATACCTGGCAATTTCATACTGGCTGACGTGTATCCTGTAATGATCCCACTCTATCTTCTTGTTGGCAATAAACTTTTCAAAGATATGATCTCCAAGAGCCTCCTTAACAAGCTTACTCTTCTCAGTTACCGCTATTGCTTCGCCAAGGCTGCCTGGAAGTGAACCTATTTTCCTTTTCTTTAGTTTTTTTTCACTCATATGAAATATATCTTCTTCAACCGGATCCGGAAGATCATATCCCTCCTGTATTCCTTTCAGGCCGGCTGCCAGCATTACAGAAAATGCAAGGTAAGGATTGCATGCAGGATCAGGGCATCGAAACTCTGCACGTGTTGCTTTTGCTTTTCCAGGCTTATACATGGGAACCCGAACAAGGGCTGATCTATTCCTCCGCGCCCAGGAAATGTAAACAGGGGCTTCATATCCCGGAACCAGCCTTTTGTATGAGTTTACCCACTGTGCGACCACAATACTTATTTCACTGGCATGTTTAACAAGACCGGCAATATATGACTTTGCAATTTTTGAAAGGTGATATTTATCGTCAGGATCAAAAAAAGCATTTTTATTGCCTTTGAAGAGTGACTGGTGGGTATGCATTCCGCTTCCATTTTCAGCAAAAAGGGGTTTGGGCATGAAGGAAGCATACACACCGTGTTTTAAAGCAATTTCCTTTACCGTAAGCCGGCATGTCATTGCAGAATCAGCCATTGCAAGAGCTTCGTCATACCGAAGGTCTATTTCATGCTGGCTTGGAGCAACTTCATGATGACTTAGCTCTACCTTGATGCCCATTTTTTCAAGAGCGATTACTGTTTCATTCCTGAGAGGGCTCGCAACATCATGAGGTGTCAGATCAAAGTATCCTCCTGCGTCGAGCGTTGATGGAGGCCCACTGCTCTCTTTAAAATAAAAGTATTCAAGCTCAGGTCCGACATAAAAGGTATAACCCATCTCTTTGGCCTTCATCAGATTTTCTTTCAATGCCCAGCGTGGATCACCGGCATAAGGAGTCCCATCCGTCTCTAAAATATCGCAGAACATCCGCGCAATTACCGGCTCATTATCGTTCTGAAACGGGAGAAAAGTAAATGTTGATGGGTCGGGTTTTGCTATCATATCGCTTTCTTCAATCCGAGCATAACCTTCAATTGCAGAGCCGTCAAAGCCCATGCCTTCAGACATGGCATCTTCCAGCTCTTCAGTAGTAATTTCAAAGCTTTTTAAAAATCCTAAGACATCGGTAAACCAGAGACGGATAAACCGTATATTTTTCTCCTTAACCGTTCTTATTACGTATTCAGTGTCTTTTTGACTCATAAATTACCCCTAATGCGGACAAGCCGCATTCTTGATTTTAAAGCTATTTTCCTGCAAACTAAAGTTTGTGCCAAAAAAGCAAGGAAATTGTTATTAAGGTACTACTTGTTGTTAATCAAGGTTTTCATTAGACTCAGCTGATTTAATAAATAGGCCGCCGCCCGAAAGCTCTCCAAAGTTAAGGAGAAAGGCAAAGCTTGATGCATAGAGAAAGGACTCAATAATTGCTTCAATAATCTTTTTTCCATGAAGCATTTTTTCACCATCTATACTCCTGTCAAAATAGAGCGCATCATTCGGATTCTGTAAAAACCTTTTTGAAGAATTATAGTCAGTGATTACAATTGAAAGGACGTTTTCTATCGTCTTCATTACTTCGGTAAACCCTCTCCTGGCTTTCATACTTAATACTGATCGCTTGTTTTCCAGGGAATCAAGTGCAACCCGTTTCTGATATCCTGTGAGCCTTATATCATCATGTGTTTTTTTAATTTCTTTGATTATTTCAAGATAGTTTTTTAGTTCTCCCCGAGCTTCGCTTAAGAGGAGGTAGGCATTATTTAAATCTCCTTTAATATCGATTTTTTTCTGATCTCTGTAATCGATATTAAACGAAATTTTGCTTGTAGTCAGGATAAATGAGTACTGGTCGTCAAAATTATTAAAAAAGATGATGCTCTTATACATTTTATCTTTTTCGTCCATTAAAAGTAAAGGGTTAATCTCATCACTTATAGGGAGCTTTTCAATGTTTTCGATCACTTTTTCCAGTAAAGGCAATCCTCTTTCAACATGTCTGGGAATGTTTATTTCTTCTTTTTCTAATCCTGTGTCCTGGGATATTTGATGTTTCTGTTTGAGGGATTCTTTTTGCCTCTTTAATTCCTCTATTCTCTTCTTCTTTTCCTCCCGTGTGATATAGCCGATTTTGTCTTTCTCTGTTATTTCGAGGAAATCATCGAGGTTTTGAGAATAAAGAGGATAATAAGTGCGGGCCAGTCTGCACAGAATAATGTGAAACTTAAAAAGAAAATCACCCAGTAAAATGTTTATGTCCTTTTTTAACTGAGCTTTTATTGAAGGGATGATCTCCGGCTTAATCATTTTCTTCTTGCCCTGAATGTCAATAGATTTATCTATATATAGTCTGCAGAGATCCGGGAACTGACCGAGAATGTACATCCGTTTAAAAAATTGTTTGAATATATCTACATACTCGGGTTTTGGAAGTGATTTATTAGAAATTACTTTTGTTATGGATATAAACTCATTTTCATTATAGAGAAGACTGAGCCGTACGAGAAACTCGTAGAAAGTACTGTTTTCTGAGGTGGACAGCCGATGGATGTTTTCTTTTATGGAATCACTGCCCTTTAAAACTGATCCAATAGTTATATTTAGATCTAAAAAAGATTCTTTGATCTGTTTATTTATATATTTTATAAAATTATCAGAAAACCTGTTTCCTGCTGCAGTAAATACCTTAAAGACTAATCCTCTGATGTATATCCCTAATAAATCACGGATTTTTACTTTTTTCCAATTAAATCTTTTTTTTCGGATGGGTGCTGTTATTCTTTTTTCAGCAGCTTTTTTTTCAGGTTTTATAATAACCCGCTGCCCTGGTTTTTGACTTGCAGCGGCAGCTTTTTTATAAGGCAATCTATCTACATAATCACTGCGGACTATTTTTTCTTTCTGCGGTTTCTTCTCATTAATTATTTTACCGCCATGCTCCATAAATTCCTTAAATAGTTTTTTTCTTTGCTGTGTCTCTAATTCGTCAATACCGGTTTTTTTTCTTAATTTCTCGAAATCTTTATTCATATGCTATTATTATATACTGCTTCTGTTAAAGTGTAAAACATAATCTGGTAATTTAGTCTAAAAGAAAAGGTATTTTTGTCGAAATATAGTTTGTAAGAAAATAGAATGACAAACAATATAATTTTTATCGACCGTACCTCAAAGATTGAATTGCCGCTTATCGATAAGAAAAAATATCTTATCGAAAACCAGAAGGTAATTTCAAAAAAGCGGTGCAAAAAGATAGTATCCACAAAAAGAGCTGCCTGCCAGGGAAATATAAATAATCACCTGTTTGAATTCATTAAAATGCGGAAAAGCTCTCTTTTATTTATCTGTTCCTGTCTTATGATTTTTTTCTCCCTGGTTCCTCTATTTCTAAATATAAATTCATTTTTCTGGGAAAAAAAGAGGGTTTTACAGAAGGAAAATGACATTTTATATAATCTTTTTGTAATTGAGGGCATTGAAGAAAGGAGGGCAGGAAGCAGAACTGATTTAAATGAGCTGCATGTGGTTCCATCATTAAAAATGAGAACCTATAAAGTAAAAAAAGGGGATTCACTTTTTGGTATTTCTCGCAAGTTTAATATCTCTGTTGATGAAATCATAACTGCGAATAACTTGAAAAATGCGCATTACCTTACTATAGGAAAAGTATTAAAAATACCGAATATGAGTGGAATATTCTGTACTGTTAAAAAGGGGGACAACTTATCGAATATAGCAAGAAAATATGGTGTAAGCGTAAACGAGGTTGTGGATATCAATGATCTTTCCTCATCCGTTATACAGGTAGGGCAGAGGCTTTTTATACGCGGTGGGGCTCTTACAGCCTGGGATAGAGCAGCCCTGATCGGCACAATCTTTAAGACACCCGTTAAAGGGAGAATAACCTCCAGAATGGGCTTCCGGATTGACCCCTTTACTAAGCGAATGTCATATCATGCCGGTATTGATATTGCAAACAGGGTCGGTACACCTGTCTGTGCAGCCCAGTATGGGAGAGTCATCTTTACTGGTTATAATGGAAATTACGGAAAGACAGTGGTTATTATACACCCTCATGGATATAAAACCATCTACTCCCACCTGCATAAGATCACTGTAAAGAGGGGTCAGGCAGTACAGCAGGGGGAAAAAATCGGGTTATTGGGAAATAGCGGCAGATCGACCGGGCCTCACCTCCATTTTGAAGTACATCAGAACAATAAACTCCTCGATCCAATGAAGGTAGTAAAGATGAGATAATCCGGGATTTGCGAAAAATGCTTGCAAAAAAAATTTCTTTAATATATAATAAGTACGATTTTCTCACAAATTGGGTAACAGCAAAGTTAATTATTATGTATCTATTCAGCCACAGAGATTTATATTTATATAAAACTATTTAAAATAAACATTTAAAAAATACCTGAGTTTATCAATAAGCTAAATGAGCAAGCTGGTAAAAAAACTATACCTTATAAAAATTATGTTACAGGCAAAAGCCCTGGTTCTAATAATCTATATAAGAATGTTTTTATATTTACTGCGAAAAGCTTACCATAAGCGCAGGCGTAAAGGCCGTTCTGTTTTTGCACTGAAGCCCGTAAGGCTTTTTTCTCAGAAGAGTATAATGGCTTTATTTCGATTGTTAAAACTTATTGCGGTCTGTTTTCTTATAATAATATATATTACCCTCTTTCCCTGCCCCTATTCTTTTTTTTCAAATGAAAAACCGTACTTCGGAGATTTTTCATGGAGTTCCTTAAACCAGGTTAGACTTTCTGCAGGTGATTTTCAGGAAAATGGACGGGGCGGTCTTGAACATTATATTCCCAGGCTCAGGTTGATAGAGTACATCATAGAAAAAGGTGATACACTGTGGAGTATTTCCAAAAAGTTTGACGTTGATCCTGACAGCATCATCAGCAGCAATTTTTTTACCAATGTCCATAGTATTCGTGAAGGAGATATGATCCTGATACCGAATATCAGAGGGATATTTATAAATGTAGAAGAAGGGGATACTATTTTTAACTATTCAACAAAATACAAAGTTCCTCCTGATTTTATCATGGAGGTAAATGATCTCAGGTCAAATTCGCTTGCCCCTGGTATGAGGGTTTTTTTGCCTGGTGTAAAATACAGCACCTTGGAAAGAGCGTATGCACTTGGTGAAGCTTTTGAAAAGCCTGTAAAAGGAAGGCTAACTTCACGTTTTGGTTATAGACGGGACCCTTTTACCGGAAAGCGATCATTCCATACAGGAATTGATATAGCACATCGATATGGAACAAAAGTCTATGCTGCGCGTGAAGGACGGGTCATTTTTACAGGGATAAAGTATGGTTACGGGAAGACGGTAATAATTTCGCACAGTTTCGGGTATCGTACCGTCTATGGTCACCTTTCTTCCATTCCTGTTTCGAGAGGACAAAGATTGAAAAAGGGGGAAATAATCGGCTTTATCGGAATCTCCGGAAGATCAACAGGTCCTCATCTCCATTTCGAGGTATGGCTAAACAATCGGTTGATTAATCCGCTTACCCAGACAAACATGACAGTTAGGTAATAAATAACAGCATTCATTAATATGTAGGGGCAATTCATGAATTGCCCCTACTTGTTTAAGTTAAAAAGCTATGAAACATACAAAGATAATCTGTACCATCGGACCGAAAAGCCAGGACCAGGATACAATTGTTAAAATGGCTAAAGCTGGTATGAATATTGTACGGATGAATCTCTCCCATGGTACTTATAATTTCCATGCAGAAACAATTAATATAACCAGGAAAGTCTCTGCAGCCCTTGGTATGCATATCGGTGTACTTTTTGATCTCCAGGGGCCGAAAATCAGAATAGGTAAGCTAAAAAAGGAAACGATGATTCTCAATAAAGGTGAGAGAATTACGCTGACAGTAGAAGAGAAAATGGGGGACTGGCAGGAGTTAAGCGTAAACTATAGTAAGCTTCCCCAGGAAGCCGGGTTAGGAGAACGGATCTTTCTGGATGACGGGAACATTGAGCTTAAGGTAATTGGGGTTGGAGAAAAAAGTATTGAGTGTAAAATAGTAAACGGAGGCGTTATACGGCCCTACAGGGGTATTAATCTTCCTGATACTTCAATCGGCGCTCCTTCATTGACAGAAAAGGACCTGAGAGATCTTGAATTTGGACTTGAGGAAGGAGTTGATTACATCGCTCTCTCCTTTGTAAGGACACCGGAAGATATCAATGATTTAAGAAACAGAATTACCAGGAAGGGACAACATATTCCTATTATTGCAAAGATAGAAAAGCCGGAAGCAGTAAAAAATCTTGATGAAATAATACAGGTGACTGACGGTGTAATGATTGCAAGAGGCGATCTTGGAGCTGAAACTTCACCTCAGGATGTGCCGATACTGCAGAAATTGATTATTGAGAAATGTAATCTGTTAGGGAAACCGGTTGTTACTGCAACACAGATGCTCGAATCAATGATAAATCGCCCGAGACCAACACGTGCTGAGGCTTCTGATGTGGCAAATGCAATTTTTGATGGGACTGATGCCGTTATGCTGTCAGGTGAAACAGCCGTGGGAGAATATCCTGTTACGGTAGTAAAGGTAATGGCACGTATTGCTGAAAAAACTGAATATGAAATAAATAAAGAACAATCAATGTTTAGAAAAAGGAGCAACTGCCTGCAAAAAGACAGCGTAGCAGATTCCGTATGTTTCTCTGCCTGCAGAATTACTGATCAACTGAAACCAAAGTACATTGTGAGCTTTACAATTTCCGGGAGAACTGCCACTCTTATGAGCAAACACAGACCTTCGGTTCCCATTATTGCGATGTCACCCAGTGATACTGTGTTAAGGAGATTATCTATTTACTGGGGTATACATGGAATAAAAATCAATATGATTGATAATACAGAAGAACTGATCAACAGTGCGGAAAAGATCCTGCTTGATAGGGGACTGTGCAGGGAAGAAGACATGGTTATTATGGTTGGAGGGGTGCCTGTTCTTGCGGGTGAGCCTACAAATATGCTGAAGGTGCACAGGGTGAAGCTCGGAGACAAAAATATATAATGATTCATTTCAGTAGGGGCAATTCATCAATTGCCCCTATATTGTGGACAAATGGTTACATTTAGGATTCAATTTGTTTTATTATCTTTTCGATTTTCTCTTTATCCGGGTAATTTGGATCTATTTTTATAAGGGTTTTGAATATCGGTAATGCATCCTTTTTATTTCCCTGTTTCAGAAAAAGATTACCCAACGGCTCATAGGCCTGTATAAAGTTCGGATCAGATTTTATTGCCCTCAGGTATTCTGAGGCTGCTTCATTTTCTCTATCCAGATTGAGATATGCTGTTGCAAGCCCGTAATGTGCTTCCGGTGAGAGGGGGTTGATATCGATTGCTTTTTTAAACTGCCCAACACTTTCCTGAAAGAGCTCGTTTTTTAGAAGCGCATTTCCAAGGTTTATACGTGCAGGGAGGGATGTCGGGTTCAGTTTTATTGCTTTTTGTAATGTTGCAAGTGCTTTGTCATAAAGATTACTCTTTATGTATATATCACTTATATTATTATATGCTTCCATATAATTTGTATCAAGTTTGATAGCATTTTCAAAAGCAGTTATTGCTTCGTTATACTTACTGAGACGCGAGTAGTTGTTTCCAAGATTATAGTAATATCGTTTATCAGTCTTTTTTATCTCAATAGCATTTTCCAGTGCCTGGACTGCAAGATCATATTTTTCGTCCATCTCATAGAGAATTGAAAGGTTATAGTACGTGAGGCTGCTTTGAGGATTAAGTTTCAGCGCAGTTTCATACTCCTTTTTTGCTTCACTGTACATCTGTTTTGACCGCAACGCATCACCGAGCTTGATGTGAGCATTGGCGCTGTCCGGGTCACAGGAGATTGCTTTTCTGTAGTAGCCAATTGCTTTATCATAAAAATTATTCTCGTAGTACAGGAGTCCGAGATTGATGAAAGCTTTCGTGTAATCAGGTTTTAATTGAATAGCACTGTTATATGCATTGATTGCAGTATTTGTCTGGCCCAGTTTCTGTGCAGTGAGGCCAAGATTATAAGAAGCCTGATGGAAATCAGTTAATATTTCTGCTGCCTTTTTAAAGGATACCAGGGCATCTTTATATTGCCTCCGCAAATACTGTATTATCCCGAGTTTGTAGTAGGCCATACCATTATTTGGATCAAGTTCAAGGGCTTTTTGATATTCTGAGATGGCACTCGATATAAGGTCCTGCTGGTCATAAACCTGACCGAGAGTAAAATGAGGTAAGGATAAAGTCGGATCCTGTGCCAATGCCTTTTTACTTGAGTCTATTGCTTTTTTAATATTTTCATGGGAAGAACTATTTTCTGCAAAGTAGCTTGCACCAAGGTATGCGAGAGCATCGGCATTATCACCTTTTATATCCAGTGATTCCTCAAGATTACGTATCGCACTGCTGAAGTCTGAATTTTCATATGCTTCTTTCCCTCTCTGAAAATACGTTTCTGCTTCCTTATCTCTCGCTGCTTTTTCCTTCTCAAGGTCTACTGGTTCCGGTTCTTTCTGTACTGTTTCTTTTTTTGGAAATGACTCTTTTAATGTTGTAACAACCTTATCAAGTTTTTTATCCTCCCTCTCTTCCTCTTTTTTCAGCATTTCTTTCTTTTTTGAAACAACTTCTTCAAGAAGCGTAAGTGCCTGATTATTTTCAGGGTCTTTTATCAGTATCTCTTCTAAGTGTATTCTGGCAAGGTCATATTCCTCTTTATCCATATATAACTGTGCGAGTTTGAGTTTATTATCAATTTCACTCTTCTCCGGTGCGATTTGTGTAGGAACCTTTTCTTTTTTAAGCTTCGGCACGAAGTATAGTAAGCCCCCCCCGATAAGTAAAAGAAGTATTACAGCCAAAATCACAGTGGGAAAAAATCTTCTGTCAGCCATTTTTTACCTCATCTTTCTATTTCTTCACTTGAAAGGTCATCTATGGGAGCTTCACTTATCTCCATTACATTTTCTGTTCTTTTAATAAGCTCTTCAAGATCACTCAGGACATCACCCAGAAGATCTTCATCAAGAAGACCTGTTTTTTCATTGATCCCTGTTTTTGAAGAATCCGGTTTTGAAGAATCCGGGCTGCTTAATTCACCCCTTAAATATGCAATTGCCTTTTCTATTTTTACATATTGCGGCGTTTCCGGGTATTTCTTGAGGTATGTTTCCCATTGAACTATTGTTTTTGCGTAGTCATCTATTTTATAGTAGGCATTTCCTGCATTAAGATAGGAATCGTAGAGCGCTGGGGCATTTAGAACTGCCTTTGAATACATTTCTGTTGAAAAATCATAATTTCCCTTTAAATAATAGCAATTACCTAAATTATAAAAGAATACCCCTTTTTTATCTGTAAAATTAAGGCCTGCTGTAAAGTTCATTATTGCATTGTCCAGGTCGTTTAATTGATAGTATGAATTGCCAAGATAGAAATAGGTGAGAGGCTCATCTGGATCTACCCGTTTTGCTTCTTCAAAATGGGCTGCTGCTAATTGAAAATCATTGTTCTGATAATACTCCAGGCCCTTTTTAAAAAATTCATTATCGGATGCATAGATGCCGAAAAGGATAATAAATAAGAAAAACAGAGTAAAAGGGAAAATCATATATCTATTCATATCATGCTCCCTTTTTTATATTAATATTATAACGCATTTATTTTCATTTGACTATACTCCCTAAAAAATAGTATCGTATAAATATACCGAATTATAACTAAAAAAAGGATATATCAATGGGTACTGTAATGGTATTTCTTTTTGTATTCGCGGGGGCCGGTTTTGTCGTCATTTTAATTATCATGATAAAAAAGTTTGTCAGCCCCAGGCAGTTGATTGCTATACAACAACTGCTCGAGAGCGGGAATACAAAAGCTGCAATGCGGCA
Organism: Spirochaetota bacterium; assembly: GCA_030603285.1. GTDB lineage: Bacteria > Spirochaetota > B62-G9 > B62-G9 > DRHN01 > JAUVYC01. Next base: position 3,367 of record JAUVYC010000011.1, on the reverse strand, counting down.
GGCAAAGAACATTCTTGCACGTAATGAGAGAAACCCTGATGTACACTGGTTTCTTGGTGAATGCTACAGGGCAGAAAATCGGCCTGACCTTGCAATTGTGGAATACAAGTTTATTACAAACGCAGGAAGGTTTACAAATATTGCCTCAGCAAAGATGGTAAGAGGGAGACTCGCTCATGAATATTTAAAGCTTGGTCAGATAGATGAGAGCCAGAAAGAATTTATACTGCTGTCAAAAATTGAACCGGATAATTATGAGACCTATTTTAATATTGCTAAACTGTTTGAAGATAAGGATTATACAGATCCTGCTCTGACAAATTACAGGAAAGTTTTATCAATAAACCCCCAGCATGCTCAAGCTCATATGAAGGTAGGGGTAATTCTTATAAAAAAACAGCATCTGAGTGAAGCCAAAAAGGCTTTAATGACTTCCCTGAGGTATGACAATCAGAACATAGCCTGTTATTATCATCTTGGAAAAATATCCAGGGCTTCAGGTGATAATGATACTGCTCTTGTTCAATTTGAAAGGGTACAACAAGATCCTGAGCTGCGTCAAAGGTCACTGCTGGAGAGATCAAATATTTTTGTGGCTAAGAAAGATATCAACCGTGCAATCGGCGAGCTTGAGAGAGCTATCAAATTAGGAGATGAGGATGTGCCGGTGTTCCTTGCTGCTCGTTATCTTCTTGCACAATGCCATGAAGCTACAAAAGACCTTGTGCGTGCGGTGGATCAGTGGGAAGAGATCTATGAGATAAATCCTAAATACAGGGATGTTGCAGAAAAACTGGCCTTATATAGTGATATAAGGGCTGATGATAGACTGAAAGATTTTTTAACCGCTTCACAATCTACGTTTGAATCTTACTGTACCAAAATTGTTGAATCAATGGGTCTTGCAATTCAGGATGTATTCCCGAGAGGTCAGGATCTGGTAGAAGTCTATGCACTGGAAACGCAGAGCAGGTGGAGAAATGCAAAGAAATCTCCCAGTATTGTGAAAATCTTTCGCACCGTTGAACCTATCGGGTACGATGCAATCCGTGTGCTCTATGATCAAATGAGAAAGATAAATGCAATGCGGAGTATCTGTATAGCTACCTCAAAATTCACGAGAACAGCGGTAGAGTTTGCACAGATCAGGCCCATTGATCTTATTGACAAAGATGAGCTGTCAAAAATTCTGGATAAAATATCGATGTAAGCGAACATGGATGATGGAAAAAATATCTTTTCACCTTCCTTTATTACTAGAACTCTTCGAGAACAATCACTCTCTCTAAAAACTAAATTTGGACAGAACTTACTTATAAACAGGGATTTAGCATTACGAATACTCCAATATTCTGAATTAAGAAAAAACAGCACGGTACTGGAAATCGGGCCTGGCCTGGGAGCTTTAACGTTTTTTCTGGCAGAAAGGGTAAAACAGGTTATTTCAGTAGAAATTGATGGGGGATTAGCCCGGTATTTGAAAGAAAAAACCCATAAGTTAGGCTTAAAAAATATTGAGTTGATCAATGGGGATTTTTTACGATTGCATCCTGATGACATTTATGCTGACATTTCTGACGGTGGAATTCCAGGTAAAGTTGTCAGTAATTTTCCTTACAACATAGCACTTAAGGCAATCCTGAAAATCATTGATGAATATGAAAGTGTTGATGAAGTTGTCGGTACTGTGCAAAATGAGATTGCAAAAAGAATTGTTTCAAAGCCTGGAGAAAAAAACTATTCATATATTTCAGTATATCTGCAGTTTTTAGCTAATTCCACCATTATCAAAAAGAATATATCACCTAATAATTTTTTTCCTGCTCCGGAAGTTGAAAGTGCAATAATAAGGGTAAGCCGGGTTAAACAGGAACTACCGGTTAAAAAAAATCTTTTCAAAAAAATCGTGAAGGCAGGCTTTTCGAACAGACGAAAAAATCTGGTGAATAATCTGCTATCTGCGGACATTGGTATGAAAAAGAGTGCTCTTCAAACCATTATCAGGCATCATTTTCATAATATAAAAATCCGGGCAGAGCAATTGTCGGTCATGGACTTTATAGAACTTACAAAGGGTTTGAATCAGTTTATCCGGAAATGAATCAACTTTAACCCGTATTTCTCACAAATACCTGTAAATATCGAAAACCGTATTAACTCTTGATCTGCTGATTTTCTTAATATTTGGCACTTATTTGATTTTCTTCTGCATCTTTCAGCCTGTGTTGCCCAGGGTTCTGCATGAATGGTGTATGAGAAAGCGAATAAATAATCAGAGCGCTCCATATAAACCCGAAGCCGAGAATATGGGAGGTGGTAAAGGGCTCTTTAAATACTATAACACCGAGAAAAAGATGAAGGCTTGGAGCGAGATACTGGATAAAACCAACGGTTGAAAGGGGAATCCTCCGTGCCGCATGAACAAAGCACAGAAGTGGTATTGCAGTAACAATACCAGACCCGATAAGGAGGAGATGTGTAATCAAAGATGCAGCAGCAAAAACACCTGTTCCGTGAATTCTTTGAGCTACAAGGTAGTATAATGCAAATGGGGAAAGTATTGCGGTCTCTGCTGAAAGACCAAGGAGTGAATCTACATGGGATATTTTTCTCAATAAACCGTAGAGACCAAAACTCAGTGCCAGAGAAAGGGCGATCCAGGGAATCTTTCCATATTTAAAAGTCATGTAAGACACTCCTATCAGGGCAAGAAAAACTGAAACAATATGCCAGAACTTCAATCGTTCTTTTAAAAATACGGTTCCCAGAAGCACATTTAAAAGCGGATTGATAAAATATCCCATACTCGTTTCTACGATATGGTTCGTGTTTACAGCGATGATAAAAACCATCCAGTTTGTGCTGATGGCAAGAGCGCTGAGTAAGGACATAACTTTGTTTTTCTGTGGAGAAAATATTTTTCTCACTTCTGGCCAGCGATTTTTTAAAGAGATCAGAATTGAAACAAAGAGAAACGTCCAGAAAATACGATGCGCAAGCATTTGCATCGACGGCACCTGTGTAAGAGTTTTAAAGTAGAGCGGTATAAGCCCCCAAACTATAAATGCACCTACTGCATACCATGTACCGATTATCTTTTCACGTCTGGTATCCTGCATAAAAAATCTTTTTCCCTCTTAGCCGAGCCTGCTGCTTTGCAGCACCTGGTTGCTGCAAAGCAGCACCTGGGACTTATGAAAATAAACTTTCAATCTCGTCGAATCTGGTATATACGGCTGGCACCGCCATGAAGATTAATTTCAGAAGATCCTCATGTTCTATTCATCTTTTTATAAATCGTATTTCCATATTAGCCGAGCCTGCTTATAAATCGTATTTAGTAGGGGCAATTCATGAATTGCCCCTA
>JAUVYC010000017.1 GCA_030603285.1 Spirochaetota bacterium | reverse complement strand
TTTTGGAATATATTAATGAGCAAACAAAGATGGCTTTCACCGGTAATCTTGATGATAAAAATGAGGTTGGTATCCTATCAGGTGATATTACTGTTATGGGATTAAAAAACAAACTGCAGAAAATAATGATGAATCCCTATCCAACTGATAGGGGGAGAGAATGTTCACTCCTTGTCCAGATAGGTATTTCTATGGGCGCTTCCGGGTCAAGCTGGGCAGATATTAAAGGAGGGTGCCTACAGGTCGATGAAGATAAATTCGTAGAGGCATTTGAAAAATATCCTGATACAATAAAACAGCTCTTTGGATCAGATACCAACAATGATGTTATCATCGATAATGGGGCGGCTTACGTAATGGATAAAACCTTAAAAGCATATACAAACCCCAGGGTAGGGATTATACCCTACCGGATCGGTACTACCGAAACCGGAATTAAGGACCAGGAAAACAGCATAGATGATTGGAAAGTGCATCTTGAAGAATACAGGAAAAAGCTTGAAAGTGATTTTATGCTTATGCAGCATGCATTGAATGAGTTGGAGCGAAACCAGAAAACTCTGGAAAACTTTTCTACACAGTTTCGGAAATAACCTGAAGGGAGTGCATGATGGAAATTCTTATAAATAATGAAAAGTTGGATTTTAAACTGGAAAAAGAAAAAAATGTGGGGGATATTATAAAAGATCTTGAAAACTGTGTTTTGGAAAACGGAAATGTAATAGAGTCAATATCCGTTGATAATAGCATAATACCCTATGATTATAGCTCTTTTGAGTTCAGGCAGAATATATCGGAGGTAAATGAGTTAAAAATCATAACAGCAAATCAGATTGAGCTTGCAGTTAACACAATGGTTACGGTGGGGGAATATATAAATAAATTACTGGACGAGTATATCAGGATAGACAGCTTGAAATACTATGATGCTATACTGGAAGGGCTGAAACTCATTCATGAAGGAACTCTCGATTCATTGAGAATTCTCAATATTAAATCAATGGTTGTTGTAGAAAAGGAAGGAAGGACATTTGCTGATATTTTATTAGAAATGGGTAATTTAATTCTAAAATATGAGAAAAAATATATTGATGAAGATGGAATAAAAATTTTAAAGCACCTTCTGGAAAGTTTGCTGTATACAATTCCAAAGGTATTTAAATGGGCAGTGGTAAAAAACTATTCTATGTTTAGTACCCTTGAAAAAACTAGAATAATATCATATCTAAAAATGACATTTGCTGATTTGTATATAATCTGTTACAGCTCAGTGAATAAATTTGAAGATATTGGAAGAAATTTGCAGTTAGGAGAAGATAGAAATGCCTTTAATGATCTTTTTTACCTTACAGAACTGCTTGATGAAGTGATTTCTGTATTGAGAATAACAAAATTGTTATTGCCAATGCTCTTATCAGATGATAATTGTGATGGAATATTTCAAGAGATGACAAACCAGTTAAAAGATATTGAAAGAGCCTTTAAAGATGGTGATATGATTACAGTTGGGGATATCTTGGAGTATGAAGTGAGGCCTCTGTTTGAAAAGCTACTTGATTTATTGAAAAAATTAAAGATTTAATGCAATAAGAGTGAATTTTTCTATTGACACAATAGGAATAATGGTTTAACTTGGTTTATATAACATGCATATCTTTTTTCTGCTTTTTAAAACCTCTTTAAAAGGCCACGGGCATAACTGTTCTACAAAGATGAAGTTTTCCTGGAGATGATTTTGAATGTTTTTTAGAGAGCTTCTATCTATGTTATAATAGTGTATCACATGTTCACCTCTTATAATGAGAAAGTGAATGTGAAGAAGAAAAATAATCTCATAATTGTGGTTTAAAAACTTTTTAATAAAATAGTAATATTATCTTTCACCCTGCTGGTATAAACCATCAACTGACGAAGAATAAGAAAATATTTATAAACATTCAATTTCGGATAATTCTTAACAGCAATATCAGGTGTTTAAGCATTCTGAAAAATAAATTTAGTGGAGAAATGGAGTCATTATGGATACACAAGATCAATTCAGTGAACCGAATGAAGAGCTTTCTATTGAAGCAGAAGATAATGAGGATGGGGAGAAACCTGAACAGGAAATGGAAGAAACTACTGGCGAGCCTAAAGTTGAATCGGAACTCGATATTGCTCCAGGATCTGGAAAAGTGATTGAACATGAAACAGGAAAAGTGGCGGTAATTAAAAAAGTAAAGAGGAAAACTAATGACAAGAAAAAGATAAATTTTGCAAAGCTTAATATTAATGAACTTGCAAATATGACAATTTCCGGCCTGTTAGCCCTTTCAAGGGAGTTTAATATAGAGGGCACGGGCACGATGAAAAAACAGGACCTGATATTTGCTATACTTCAGGCACAAACTGAGAAACATGGTCTGATTTTTGCCTCAGGTGTGCTGGAAATCCTTCAGGATGGCTATGGCTTTTTACGGTCTCCAAGTTATAACTATCTTCCGGGCCCGGACGATATTTACGTATCTCCTTCGCAGATTCGGTTATTCGGCCTGAAGACTGGAGATACTGTGTCGGGACAGGTACGTCCTCCAAAAGAGAATGAACGGTTTTTCGCTCTTTTAAGGGTTGAGGCTGTAAACCTGGAGAATCCGGAAATTGCCCAGAGAAGAATCCTGTTTGATAACCTTACCCCTCTTTATCCTGATGAACGCATCGGTCTTGAAACCATATCAGATAATATCTCAATGAGGATTGTGAATCTTTTTACTCCAATTGGGAAGGGGCAGAGGGGGCTCATCGTTGCTCAGCCACGAACAGGTAAAACTATCCTGATCCAGCAGATAGCTAACTCTATCACAACCAACCATCCTGAAATCGCTCTTATCGTCCTGCTCATTGACGAAAGGCCGGAAGAAGTTACAGATATGGAAAGGAATGTAAAGGGCGAGGTAATAAGTTCAACATTCGATGAACCTGCAGCAAGACATGTCCAGGTCGCAGAAATGGTGATCGAAAAGGCAAAAAGGCTTGTTGAGCATAAGATGAATGTTGTAATCCTTCTTGATAGTATTACAAGACTTGCCAGGGCTTATAACCAGGTTGTCCCTACATCCGGTAAGATTTTATCCGGTGGGGTTGATTCCAATGCACTCCATAAACCAAAACGTTTTTTTGGAGCAGCGAGAAATATCGAAGAAGGGGGAAGCCTGACAATCCTTGCCACTGCACTTATTGATACGGGGAGCCGGATGGATGAGGTGATTTTTGAAGAGTTTAAAGGGACTGGTAATATGGAAATTCATTTGGATAGAAAATTGGTCGAAAGAAGGGTATTCCCGGCTATTGATGTCTGGAAATCCGGCACACGAAAGGAAGAACTGCTCCTTTCTGATGAAGAACTACAGAAGCTGTGGGTATTAAGAAAGGTTCTGCATCCCATGGATGAATTAGAGGTAATGGAATTATTGATTGAAAAAATGAAAGCAACAAAAAGTAATGCAGCATTTTTACTATCCATGAATAATTCGGGTTAAAAGCCTGCGGCATACTATTTGTGAAGATTTTAAGAAATAATTTGAAAAAAATTAATATTCTTATTATATTCTTGAATGCGGCTTGTCCGCATTAGTACCTTAATGCCGATTTTCTTGCCTTTCAGGCAAGGAAATCTTTATAATCAAGAAAGTGGCTTTGCCACATTAGGGGTAACAAATGAAAAAGGATATACATCCAAGTTATAAACCTGTAGTTATTACCTGCGCTTGCGGGAATAAGATCGAAACACGTTCTACTGCCCCTATATCACATATCGAGATTTGTTCGGCATGTCACCCATTCTTCTCCGGTAAACAAAAGCTTGTTGATACTGCAGGAAGGATCGAAAGATTCAGGAAAAAGTATAATATTAAAGAGTCGAAAACAGAAAAATAAAAATACGGTTTAATTATTACCGGAGATACTTTTCCCGTCAATTTTCCTCATTTTCCTAAATGAATAAACCTTTTTAATTTTAATATATACTCAGAAGATTCTTTCGATTATATTATATATATTTGGTCTGAGACTGCATGGGGGAACAATTATGAGTGAGCATACGAAAGAAAATGCCTATATTGGTGGTCAGGCGGTCATAGAAGGGATAATGATCAGAAATAAAAATGTTTATTCTATTGCAATACGAAAACAGGATGGCTCTATCGAAGTTGTGAAAAATGATATAAAAAGTCCTGCACATACTTATAAGATATTAAGATCTCCATTCGTGAGGGGAATTACCGCCCTGATTGAAAATCTGATATTAGGTATTAAATCATTGCTGTATTCTGCAGAAGTTGCTATGCCTGAAGATGAAAATAGAAAAAAGCAGAAAGGAAATTCTAATATGATTATTATCTTTGCACTAATCCCTGCTCTGCTTCTGGGTGTAGCACTTTTTATGGTACTGCCCAATCTTTCCACACATTTTCTGGGTATAATTGAAAAAGATAGCCCTTTTATCTTTAATTTAATAGCAGGTGTAATACGACTTGTTGTATTCCTGCTCTACATTATTTTTATCTCGTTAATGAAAGACATCAAGCGGATATTTCAGTATCATGGAGCAGAACATAAATCCATTTTTTGTTATGAATCAAATAAACCGCTCGATATACAGGAAGCAAAAGTTTTTAGGACGCTTCATCCCAGGTGCGGTACATCGTTTCTCTTTTTTGTTTTTTTTATTACAATTCTTGTTTTCCCGATTATTACAGTAGTGATTCAGTTATTATATAAGGATTTTGTGGGTCTTCACATTGTATATCGGAAAATAATAACATTATTTCTTCATCTATTTATTGCACTGCCGGTGATTGCATCCCTATCCTATGAACTATTAAGGCTTTCGGATAAATTTAAAAATAGTCTTTTTATAAAAATATTAATAGCACCCGGAATGATGCTTCAGAAAATAACAACAAAAGAACCGGATGAAGAGCAGCTTGAGGTTGCGTTTGAAGCATTATAGGACGTGTTGTAAAAAAATATATCTTATTTATCTGCTATATTATAAAAAAGTATACATTGATAATCATTTTCACTCTCTATTTCTTATAATTATTGAAGTATCATTCATTTCTTTCTTTTCAAATAAACACAGATTTAATCCATAACTAAGTTATCAGTACAAAAATTTATTTTCTTGAGAGCTAAAAACCTATTGATAAAGTATAAGTTGTCTGATAATATAATTTATTATATAATTATTAATTAAATATAAGATTGGTACAGGAGTATACTAATGAAGTATGCTCCTTAGAGATTTTGGTGGCATTTAATCTATCCACCCTAATGCGGACAAGCCACATTATGATGTGGACAAGCGACATTCGAGATTATCAGGATCAAGGTACTAATACCATTTATTATAAATATTTTTTATAAAGTTTAAATTAACTCAAGGCGACAATTATGTTATAAATAATCATACATTTTTTTAAATATAAAACAATTATCAAACAAGACTCTCTAACTATAAATATTATTAAAATAAAAAAATTGCATAAAAACAATAGTTGGCATTTAACTTGCATTTTTATACCAGAGAAAAAATTATGGTAAAAACAGCAAGAGAACCAAAAATAATAGTTAATAATTTAAATGCGTACTTGATCCAATTAAGGAAAGATAAATTATTAACAGCTGAGGAGGAAAAGGTACTTTCGAAGAGAATATCGAAAGGTGATAAACAAGCAAGAGAAACTCTCATCAATTCTAATCTTCGTCTTGTTGTGAAAATCGCAAAAGGGTATCTTTCTAATGATATGGATTTAATTGATCTTATTCAGGAAGGGAATCTTGGGCTGATAAAAGCTGCTGATAAGTTTGATTTCAGAAAGAATGTCAGGTTCAGTACCTATGCTTCTTTTTGGATTAAGCAGGGCATCGTACGGGCCCTGTCAAATAAGAGTCGGCTGATCCGTCTGCCCCATAGAAAAGAGGAAAAATTAAGGAAGGTTATACGGGCACAAAATAGATTATTGAACATTATTGGCAGAACGCCGGATGCAATGGAACTTGCATTGGAAACAAAACTTGATGAAAACGAAATTAATAAAATCTTAAATCTTCCTAATAAGGTTTTATCTATAGAATCAAAACATAACGATATTCACTTCGCTCTGAAAAATATCGTGGAAGATCCGAAATACAACCCTGATTTTGTCGTGATGAGAAACTATCTGAAAGATAAAACGAAGGAAATGTTGACTATTCTTACAGAGAAAGAAAAAAAAGTGCTTCTCTTGCGCTATTCATTCTTTCAAGGTGAAAAGTATACATTAAAGGATATAGGGAATAAACTTTCAATTTCTCCTGAAACTGTACGGCAGATAGAGATGAGGGCGCTGAAAAAAATACGTGAACATTTCAGCCATTTAAAAGAGTTTATCTGTGAGTAACCCGGTGGTTATTAGTACCCCGGTGGATATTAACCAGGGGTTGAGTATCCCGGTGGTTATTAATAACCAAAGATTATTAATAACCCCTGGACATTGCGCGGGTCTGGTCCTTTCTATAGAGATCTGAATAGTAATAGCCTCTATTTTTCAATACTTCCTTTAATTCCTGTGGAAAAGGAATATCACGCCAGAATATGGATCTAACATCCTTGTGTAATTTTTGCATACCATTGGATTCAAATTTAATCCAGAGTATATAATCCTGGATGAAGGCCTCTTTTAGGTTGCCTTTTAATTTATTTTGCTGCGTATAATTATAATAATGACCCGTAAGCCCTTCTTCCATCCAGTAATGAAGGGCTTTTTCTTTTGCGACCTGCCATCTCAAATCGCCGAGGGCATATAATACTGTTGTCTTTAAATCACGTGGGAAAAGAGGAACTGAGATTCTTCCTTTACTTGTTCCTCTATTCATCCTGTCGAAAGGTTCCCAGCATATCCCGAAATTTCCATATGACGGGATAATAATAAAATATGGAACAATCCTGTGTTCTTCCTGTTTATATCTTCTAATGAATACCCCGGGATCTATCGATTCTATTTCCACAATCATAGCTTTCAAGTTTTCTTTTGTACATATATTCATTTCACTATTTGGCAGATAGGATTTAACTAGAAAGGGAAAATGATTTCCCTGTCTGCCAACTGTCATTTTTATCATCTGGCGGATAGTTGAAAATTCTTCCGTCACTGTTTTTGTGTCAACAGGATCTGATAAATCACCGCCTGTCTCTTCAATGGATTTTATCTCATAATCAAGCGATTTCAGGGTTCTGTATGCGCTTTCAATTTCCTTATCTGACTTTGTTAAGCTCCGTAAAATATCCTGCGTCTGGAGGAGTAACTTTTTCTGTTCCGGGTTGTAAGGTGCAATAGCATTATTATATTCCGGTATTAATTCATGTTTTAAGAGTATTGATATATTGTTACTCAGGCTTTTTTCTATCATGAGATGCTGTTCGATTTTTTGCTTTAAATTTGTAAATTCAGCATCTCTGGAGCCGGTTTTTCTTTCGAATTTGGCCTTAAGGGAAGAAGGGGAACTCTTGCCTGCTTTTTTGGTTTCATCCACTGCGCTTGGTTTTATTTTTCCATTTCCAACCAACAACAGCCATTCATCAACATAGCAGAAATCCTCTGAAGGAGCGCTCGTTTTGTTTATTTTCAATAGAATTTCTTTCTGTGTTTCTTCGAGAAGTTTATTGTTAAGCAGTCCATACCTGAAAAGAGCCTTTTTCTCATCGAACATTTTTTTATCGAAGAAATTATCGATAAGGGTAGTTAACATATTCCAGTAAGCTGGGACGAGTTTTTCCCTGTACATTGACTTTTCATCTTTGTCCTTTGCTTTTAAAAACTTTGACAATAAAGCGTGAACTCTTTTTCCGTGTTCTTCAGTTTCACTTATAATTTTTGAATATACGTTTTTATCGGTAAGTATTTTATTCAGATTGATCGGACGTATCTCAGTTTTTGGAATTGGTTTACCTGTAGATGCTGCTTTGTCTTTGGCCAGGTCTTCTTTATCATCCCCATTAGCCTGAACACCGAGAAGCTCTGCAATTTCCGGATCTATATCTTCATTACGCACTTAATAACCCCTAATGCGGACAAGCCATTTTCCTGATTATAAAGATTTCCTTGCCTGAAAGGCAAGAAAATCGAGATTAAGGTACTAATGGGAAGTGCACCAGAAGTTTAATATATGATGTTAAAAAATTGGAGGTGAGGGGATTCGAACCCCTGACCCCTTGAATGCCATTCAAGTGCTCTCCCAACTGAGCTACACCCCCATATCCAATATTTTACAGATAAATACTCTGTGTGTCAAGCATATTAAGTTCTTATAAATTAGTTGTTAACTTTTAAGAAGAGTGCTATATTTTATCTACAATTTGGAGATAAAATGGATTCTAATGCATACTCTGATAATGCGAAGGATGAGAGCGAAAAAATTTACTGTGCGAATTGCTCCTACTGTGTCTTGTTTAAGCAGCATGTTGGTGAAACAGGTTTATACGTACTGAGGGTACGGTGCAATAAGGGAGTATGGAAGAAAAAATCCGGTGAAGAGAAAGTATATAAATATTTTACAATAATACGAAGAACAACGAAAACCTGTACTTTTTATGATTCCATGGGAGATGAAAAAACATTTATAAAAGAGCTCAGCAAAAGCCTTCCGATTAAGGATGAAATATACTAATATATTAGTAGGGGCCACCCGTGTGCCTGCCCCAGGCACAAGTGATTGCACAAAATATTACAGGTAATTTTCATATTATTGTAATAAAGGGGTAAAAATGAAATCACAGTATTCCTTCTATGTATTTGTCGTTATTCTGCTTTTATCCTCTATTATTACATTATCCTGCGCAACAAAAAGTCCTGTTCTTTATAAAGATGGGGCCCCGCTTTCAATAAGTGAGTATGAAAAAATTGCTCAAAGTGAATTTGATAATAAAAGATACAGTAAAGCAATTGAAGTCTACGAAGCAATAATGACGAATTTTCCGGATTATTCGAAAGCGGTTGCATGGGCACATTATGAGGTTGGCTTTTGTTATTATGTTCAGGAAAAGTATGATGAGGCTGAGAAATACTTCAGGATAGTGATAAATGAGTTTCAGGAACCTGCAGCAAATAAATTAGCCCAAGACATGTTAGCAAAAATAGTTGAAGCGAAAAAATAAAAATATATTACTAAAATTAATTATTTTCCTGTTCTCTCTAGGTATAATTCCTCTTTCCGTCTCTCTCATGCTGAATGTGCCTGTACTATTTTCTCATTATCATGACGTTACACCGGAAATGCTTATATGTTCTGGAGGTTTTGCACTCTTTTTTATATCCTTTTTTCTATTCGGACCCCCGGTGAAAAGTTATATATTCGAACATGAGCTGTCGCATGTTCTTTTTGCTCTTATCAGCGGTGTAAAAGTCAAAAGGATGTCCCTCAAGAATCGTCAAGGATATGTAAAAACCGAAAAAGTAAATATAATTATTGCATTAGCTCCATATTCATTTCCGTTATACACCCTTTGTTTTATCGGTATATATAAAATACTGAGTATGATCACTTTAAGTGAATTTCTTGCTTTTCCTTTTTATTTTTTATTTGGGGTTTCGCTCTCTTTTCATGTACTTGCAACTATTCATTATATACAGATTGAACAACCCGATCTTAAAAGATACGGGTATTTTTCATCATTGATTTTTATATTCACCTGGTCAATCATTGTATTGGCCCTGATTTTTGCTCTCATGTTTGAAAAGATTGCGGTTTTAGATTTTTTTCACTTAACCCTGGCTTATTCGGGTAAAATTTATGGCAAACTCTTTGTATTTATTCGATCGATAACCACCTGATAGCTCTCTATGATTAGAAATATATTATTGCCGGGAACCTGTTAATTTTTACGACTACCAGGTCATTATTTACTTGACATTGTACAAGCCGCTGTTTATAATCAAAATAATTGTGAAATTTTAAACAAAATATATCCTGCCATCATTATGTAATTTACATTTAACATATGGTGCAACTCTTGAAATCTTTTAAAATAAATTATCATGGCGTTGCCAGCCGGATATAACAGATTCGACAAGATTAACCCCGTATTTTCATAAGTCCCAGGTGCTGCAAAGCAGCAACCAGGTTCGGCTATAATACGCAGAGGAGGATAACCGTGTCATTAAAAGTTGTAGAATATCCAGCGGTCTGGATTGCAGGGGCGGCCTGTTCCGGGTGCTCAGTTTCACTTCTAAACGCGATTAACCCAAGCATCCAGAATGTTTTAATAGATCCTGTACTTCCGGGAAAACATGTATCTCTTAGATTTCATGCTACAGTTATGGCAGGACAGGGAGAGCCTGTACTTAAAGTTTTAAAAGATACAGCTTCACAAAAGCCTGGTAAGTACATTCTCATGGTTGAAGGAGCGGTTCCGACTGCAGAGAACGGACTCTACTGCACACTTGGTGAAATTGATGGAAAGGAAGTTACCATGAAAGATATGATGGCGGAGCTTGCAGTAGATGCTTTTGCTGTAATGGCTATGGGAACTTGTTCTTCCTATGGAGGCATACCATCAGGTGCTCCAAACCCAACCGGAGCAGTTTCAGTGATGGAGTTCTTTAAAAATGAGGGTATTTCCACACCACTGATTAATATACCTGGATGTCCGCCACATCCGGATTGGATGGTTGGGACAATAGCGCATGTTCTTTTAAATGGTCTTCCTTTAGCAGATGATCTTGACGAAAAGTTAAGGCCAAGGACCTTTTTTAATAATCTTATTCATGATAATTGTCCTCGTCGTGCTTATTTTGATGCAGGACAATTCGCACGGCATACCAGTGAGCCCGGATGTCTCTATGAAATCGGGTGTAAAGGACCGTACAGTTATGCTGACTGCCCAAGCAGGCACTGGAATAATGGAGTAAACTGGTGTATCGGTTCAGGTGCTCAGTGCATAGGCTGTGTTGAACCTGATTTTCCTGATAAATTTGCACCCATGTTTAAAAAGCTGGATGAAAACACACTCGAAAGATTTAAAATCAAAACACGCTAGTATGTAAATACGATTAATAAAAAGCTAAATAGAACATGAAAGTCTTTTACAATCAGGGTTTTTAAATTAATATTTATGGCGGTGCCAGCCGGATATACGAGATTAGACTGGATTAAAGGCGTGTTTTCATAAATCTATAGATGCTGCAAAGCAGCATATTCGGCTAACTTCAAAAATGGAGGGGAATTATGTCGACCAAGATAACAATTGACCCGATTACCAGAATCGAAGGTCATATGAAAATAGAAGCCACTGTTGAGGATAGAGTGGTCAAAGATGCTCAGTGCTCTGGAACACTATTCAGAGGTTTTGAAATCATCCTCAGGGGAAGAGACCCAAGAGACGCGCAGAGAATCACACAGAGAGTCTGTGGTGTATGTCCTGCGGTTCATGGAACAGCAGCGACACTGAATCTTGACAGTGCGTTTGGCATCGCTGATAAGGTTCCGGACAATGGAAGAATCCTTCGGAATCTCGTCCTGGGCGCTAATTATATTCAGTCGCACATCCTTCACTTCTACCACCTTACTGCACTGGATTATGTCGATATAGCTGCAGTTGCCGATTACAGCGGAAAAGATGCTGAATTAAACTCTTTAAAGGATTTTATTGCCAGAGGTGAACTTGCACCATTTATCCCCAGGTATGAAGGTGATTATCGGTTTGACAAAGAAACAAACCAGGAATTGACAAAACATTATTTAACAGCTCTGGAAATGAGAAGGCTCGCCCACGAAATGCTTACCCTATTTGGTGGAAAGATGCCCCATAATGCAGCAATCGTTCCCGGGGGGGTAACGGAACATCCTTCAGTAGATAAAATTACCGGATTTTTATGGAGGCTGAACAAGCTGAGATATTTCATTGATAATACATATATTCCCGATGTAATTGCAGTAGCAGAGATCTACCCTGATTACTTCAGCATCGGCTCAGGTTCCGGAAACTTCCTGTCCTATGGGGTTTTTGACCTTGACGGAAAAAGCGGGGATTATACAACGAGAGAACGATTGATTCCTCAGGGTGTTGCACAGGGATTGAGCGCCTTAAAGAAATTGGACACCGATAGCATTACCGAAAGCATAAAACACTCATGGTATGAAGGTGAGGACGCTATACATCCCTCTAAAGAAGATACAAAGCCCAATGTACGGAAAAAAGAGGGTTACAGCTGGATCAGGTCTCCAAGATATGAAGGGAAGGTACATGAGGTAGGGCCTCTTGCAAGATGGGTAGTTTCGTATCTTTGCGGCCATAAGAAAGTGAAAGAAGCGCTTGAGAGCTGTATGCGCGTACTGAATATTGAAATAAAGGATCTCAACTCGGTTCTTGGAAGACATGCTGCACGTGCACTCGAGACAAAACTGGTTGCGGACAGTATGGCTGATTGGATTCTGGAACTAAAGCCCGGAGAACCGGTATGTGCTGCGTATGAAATACCGGAGGAATCGGAGGGGATGGGAATCATTGATGCACCGCGCGGGGCACTCGGTCACTGGATAAAGATAAAGGATAAGAAAATAGAAAAATACCAGCTTGTTGTACCCACAACATGGAACGGTTCTCCGAAAGATGAAAAGAATCAACCGGGACCGATGGAACAGGCTTTCATTGGAACAGAGGTGAAAAATCCTGAAAATCCATATGAACTTGTTCGCATTGCACGTTCTTTTGATCCATGCATTGCATGTTCTGTTCACACAGTGAATATCAAAGGCAAAAGGCTGGGAAGGGTAAGGGTTGTATAATAAGAAGGTTGCTGTTGTTGGAGTTGGCAATACCCTTATGGGAGATGAGGGTATTGGAATATTGGTGTTACATGAATTAGAGAAAAAAACATATTCCGGCGATATTGAGTTTATAGATGCTGGAACTGGTTTTTTCAATATTGTATCAGAACTGAGATTTTGAAAAAGTTATCATAATCGATGCGGTTCACGGCGGTCAGGAGGCAGGAACCGTATACAGGTTTGAAATTGATGATATAGAAGGGAAGGGGGATTCAGCAGTATCACTTCATGATTTCGGAGTTCTGGAATCAATTCAATTAGAACGGTTAGTGGCAAAATTGCCGGAAGATATTGTTTTTTACGGCATTGAGCCGCAAAATATTGAACTTTCAATGGAGATTTCACCTGTAGTTAAAAGAAAAGTGAATTATGTGGTTCAAAAGATTATCGATGAATTAAGAGAGTCTGGTATTGAAGTTGTCGGATAAAACTATAATGTTCAGTACCTTAATAACAATTTTCTTGCTTTTTGGGCACAAACTTTAGTTTGCAAGAAAATATCTTTAAATCTTGAATGTGGCTTGTCCGCATCAGTACCTTAATACTGATTTTCTTGCTTTTTGGGCAAGAAAATATCTTTATAATCTTGAATGCGGCTTATCCGCATCAGGGTATATATTGGTTAAGATGTCTGCCGTGAACAGAGAAATCAGAATTCAAACAAGGAGGACCACGAATGGTTGTTAGTGTTCCAAAGCCAGCAGAAGAGCTTTTAGAGATGCTTGATGGGTATAAAAATATGTTTATTGTTGCATGTGGAGGATGTCCGGTAGGGTGTGACTCTGGCGGAATGAAAAGGGTTGATGAACTCACAGAGTTTTTTCCCCAGAATGGCAAAGAGGTTACTGGAAATGTATTAATTGATTTTCTCTGCAATAAAGCGCTTGTTGGATCAAAACTTATTTATCATCTTAAGAAGCTTAAAAAAAGCCAGGCTGTACTGGTTGTATCGTGCGGAATTGGAGTTCAAGCCACAGGAAAGATGGTTGATATACCGGTTGTACCGGCAAATGATACGCTTTCCAGTCAGGGTATGCAGGGATTGTGGCCATCCAGTGAACGATGTGCCGGATGCGGGACATGCTACCTTGCTTTTACCGGTGGTATCTGTCCGATCACCTCATGCTCAAAAAGCCTTATAAACGGAATGTGTGGTGGGCAGCATGATGGAAAGTGTGAGGTGGAAACAGAGAGGGACTGCGGCTGGAACCTTATTTATTTGCGGTTAAAAGAGGTTGGCAAGCTCGATAATCTGAAAAAAATCCCTCATTTACGTGATTTCAGAAAGATGGATGTTTCCGATAAAGAACGCCACACAACACGATGGGCGCTGGAGAAAGAAGTGATATATGAAGCACCGAAGCAGAGTTCAGAGAAGGAGGAAGCATAGTATGAGTAGATTGCAGGAAAGTTTGGAACAGGGTAAATTTACTATAACCGGAGAAGTAGGACCTCCCAAAGGAGTGGATCTGCATCACTGTATGGATGAGGAGGTTTCATATATAAAAGATCGTGTGGTGGCAATTAATGTAACAGATAACCAGAGTTCTGTAATGCGTATAAGTTCATTGAGTATTTGTGCACTTCTGGCACAGCAGGGATTAGAGCCTATTCTCCAGATAACATGCAGGGACAGAAACAGGCTTGGCATACAGGGTGATATTCTTGGTGCATACGTGCTTGGAATCAGAAACATACTTGCTTTGACCGGTGATCATAATACAGCCGGCGACCATCCGGACAGTAAGCCTGTATACGATCTTGATTCAGTAAGCCTGCTTACTGCACTGACATCCTTAAAAAATGGGAAAGATCTTGCAGGAGAGGAACTTAATGGTATTCCTGAAGATATTATCCCGGGCGCCATTGTAACTCCAGGGGCTGATCCTGTTGAGATGCAGCTCATAAAAATGGAAATAAAAATTGAAGCAGGTGCCCGTTTTTTTCAGACTCAGGCTATCTATGACCCGAAGGTTTTTGAAAGTTTCATGAACAAGGCTTCCAGGTATAAAGTTCCTGTCCTTTGTGGGATTGTAATTATTAAATCTGCTGGTATGGCAAAATATATGAATAATTTTGTACCGGGGGTCCAGGTCCCTGATACCATGATAACCCCACTGAAGGAAGCATCAAAAGAGGACAGGCCGAAGAAGAGTATTGAACTCATGGCTGAATTTATTAAAGAAGTAAAACCGATGTGTCAGGGCCTGCATATTATGGCAATGGGATGGGAAAGATATGTTCCTGAGTTACTTGATATATGTGATTTATAAATGTGGGCTTTATTCAGTTTGAAAAAAAACCACCTGATTTCAGGTGGTTTTTGTTTCTATAAGCCCTAATGTGGACAAGCCACATTCTTGATTTTAAAGATTTCCTTGCAAACTAAAGTTTGTGCCAAAAAAGCAAGAAAATTGTTATTAAGGTACTAATAATACGTATCAGTAGGGGTAATTCATGTATTATGCCTACCTGGCGGCAAAAAGGTAATAAATTTAAAAATAAAATATTTCGGGCTAGTGAGATTTGAACTCACGACCTCACGGTCCCGAACCGTGCGCGCTACCAAACTGCGCTATAGCCCGTTATTTTGAATAGCAACAGAAGCAATTCATGAATTGCTCCCACTTGCCGTTAAATGGTAATCAAAGAGTACGAAAATAACAGACCGTTAATACGGGAGCGACGGGATTTGAACCCGCGATCTCCGGCTTGACAGGCCGGCGCGATAACCAGCTTCGCCACACCCCCTTCTATAAAGCGTTATGCAATTTAATAGTTATTACGAAGAATGTCAAGCATTTTTAAACTATAATTTTGTTCTAATCGGTAGTATTTATATAATAATTTAACAAAAAGTTTATATGTACCGATGAATAGATAGAGCAGAAGCAATTATGAAAAATCTTATATCTTTATTATTGTCAGGTGCACTGGTACTGTTATCATGTACGACAACTCAAAAAATATATAGAACAGATAGCACTGCCTTTGGTAAAGGAGTCTGGCACAGAGTAGAGGAAGGGCAGACTTTATGGAGAATTGCTAAAACTTATCGAGTATCTCTGGAGGATATAAAAGAAGCGAACGATATAGATGATGTAGTACATATATCAACAGGAACATGGATGTTCATACCTGACGCAAAAAAGGTGATGTATGTACAGGGAAATACCTATGGCTCACCTCAGGAATACGGGAATTTTAAATTTTCGTGGCCAGTAAAAGGGGAAATTGTAAAATCTTTTGGAAAGCATCAAAATGATTTTAACTATGGCATTGATTTAAAGACAAGAGACAATGAGAATATACTCGCTGCTCAAAAGGGTATTGTTGTAGTATCAAATATAATCAGGGGATATGGGAATACAATTATTATAGAGCATGATAATGATTTCTGCAGTTTGTATTCAAGAAATTTAAAAAGTTTTGTTAAAGAGGGACAAACTGTAGAGAAGAATACAATTATTGCAAAAATGGATGCAGTAAAAGATATTGATAAAGTAGTATTCCATTATGAGTTATTTTACAAGGGTAAACCGGTGAATCCTCTTTATTATTTACCTTAGCCTCTTTATACTTTAATATTATATTAAATAAAATACAGGTATCAACAAAGTAAAAGGTGTTCATTTATCTATCCAGGTAAGAGGAGAGCTCTCATAAATGAATATTCATAATGAGGGGCAGCATGGACATGTACATGGTGCACATGAGGATGAGGATGACCCTCTTGCTTATTATTTAAAACAAATTAATAAAATTCCTCTTTTAGACCCTGAAAAAGAAAAGAAATATTATATAGAAATTAGATATTTTGAAGATATATTGCAAAAACTGGCAAATAAATTGAAGACTGTAGAAAGTTATGAAAAGACAACCATAAAGGAGAAAAGAATATATGAAAAGAAACTGGTTGATGTAAAAAACAAACTTGTAACATCAAATCTAAGGCTTGTTGTGAGTATTGCAAAAAAGTACCAGCACAGGGGCATAAGTTTAATTGATCTGATTGATGAGGGAAACATTGGACTTATAGAGGCAATCGAACGTTTTGATTATACAAAGGGGTTTAAGTTCAGTACTTACAGTACCTGGTGGATTCGCCAGTCGATTATTAAAGCTATCGCAGATAAGGGGCGTTTGATCCGGCTGCCGATTCACATGCTCAATACGATAAGGAAATGTTATTTTATTACAAAACAGCTCACTCAAAAATTTGGGAGGAAACCTACTCCTGATGAGATTTCTGAACATTTGGGTATTTCAAAAGAAAAAATTGTAAATATTTTACATATAGCTCAAGAACCAGGATCACTTGAGACTCCCGTGAATATTGAAGGTTCATCAGAATTAGGTGATCTCATTGAGGACTCAGGAGGCGCAGTGCATGAAGATGCAATATTTTTTATTGCACTGCAGGAACTTTTAAAACAGGTATTGAATAAACTGAGTGTACGTGAAAAGAGAATAATAGAGCTCAGATTTGGCCTGGATGGTGAAGGGCCATATACACTTGAAGAAACAGGAAATATCTTAGGTATAACTAGAGAGAGAGTAAGACAAATACAGAACACCGCTTTGAAAAAACTGAAGAGTTTTAAACTTTCAAAAGATTTGAAAGAGTTTACCTATGATGAATAATTTCCCCTTTATTCTGGCCATGTAATGCACC
>JAUVYC010000050.1 GCA_030603285.1 Spirochaetota bacterium | reverse complement strand
TGGTATTTTTACAAAAGGCGCAGATATGGGCGCCGACCTTGTTGGAAAAATTGAAGCAGGCATACCGGAAGATGACCCCAGAAATCCTGCTGTTATTGCAGATAATGTTGGAGATAACGTTGGGGATATAGCAGGCCTGGGTGCTGACCTCCTTGAATCTTATGTAGAATCCATTATTGCAAGTATGGTTTTAGCTGCCTCTGTCGTCACTATCAGTTCCATGGAGCTGAATGTACAGGCTCTGCCTGTGGTTAAAAGGCTTATCGAGGTAGTGATAACAATTGCCGCTGCCGGTATCCTGTCTTCCATCATCGGTGTCTTATTCGTCAAGGTTGCGGCACGGAAAAATCCTCAATCAGCATTGCTGGGAGGAACATACGTTGCTGCACTGCTTACCATTATTCTTGCAGCAATCATAATTTCTCAGATAGGCATCAGCTTCGGCGCAAAGCCGTACAGCAAATGGGGCCTGTTCTGGAGCCTCATCTGCGGTATTATTTCTGGTATAATCATAGGATTTGTGAGTGAACTGTATACTTCAGCCAAATATAAACCTGTTCAGAAACTGGCGAAAAACTGCGAAACAGGTCCGGCAATCTGTGTAGTAGGCGGTATATCACTTGGATTAAAGAGCGTATTTATTCCTGTTATGGCACTCGTGTTTGCTGTCATTATTTCTTACAGCAGGGCAGGAATGCTTGGAATCGGGATTGCATCATTCGGGATGCTTGTTACAACCGGTATGATTGTATCAGTTGACAGCTATGGTCCTATTGCTGACAATGCAGGCGGTATTGCCGAGATGGCAGGTCTTCCCAAACGGGTAAGGGAGGTAACTGACAAACTGGATTCTGTAGGAAATACAACTGCTGCGATCGGGAAAGGATTTGCCATCGGTTCAGCAGCTTATACTGCGCTTGGATTACTGGCGGCTTACATAGTTTCCACAGGTATTGCCGAGGAAATGCTTGCCCTTTCTTCAATAAAGGTAATAGCAGGGCTTCTTATCGGTGGCATGCTCCCGTTCCTGATTTCTTCAATGCTTTTTGAAGCTACCCAGAAGGAAGCGTTTAAAATGGTTGAGGAGGTGAGAAGGCAATTTAAAGAGATTAAAGGCCTTATGGATGGAAAGGTTGAACCGGATTCAGCCACATGTGTTGATATTGCAACGAAGAGTGCGTTAAAAGGAATGATGTTACCGGGTACAATTGCAATTTTAACCCCGTTTATTATCGGTATTCTATTCGGTCCGATTACCCTTGCAGGCACTCTGATCGGTGCGATTGTCACTGGAATAATAATTGGGGTTCAGTACGCAAATTCCGGCGGAGGAATGGATAATGCAAAAAAATATATTGAAGAGGGGCATTTCGGCGGAAAGGGTTCTGAAGCACACAAGGCTGCTGTCGTTGGTGACACTGTAGGTGATCCGATGAAGGATACTGTCGGACCTTCAATCAACATTCTTATCAAGCTGATGAGTGTTATTTCCCTGGTTCTTGTTCCATTTATTCGGGAAATCGGAGGTATAATCTGGAGATTTTTATAAGATTTGTTTCTTTTACATTTATAATATTAACAGCAAAACCAAAAAGAGGAATATGGTAAAACCCATATTCCTCATTTTTTGCTTTTAGTTTTCGATATTTACAGGTATTTGTGAGAAATGCGGGTTAGTTATTTCTAAATCAGTGATATTTTAATATTCGGGAGATTTTTTTCAATCTCCGGGGATATTTAACTTGGCAAGAAAAGTTCTGGTTTTAACAAGCGGAGGCCTTGATTCAATATTAACATTGAAAATTATGGAAAAAGCGGGTCTCGATGTTATTGGTCTGCATTTCGTAACCTGGTTTAACATACCAAAATATAAACTTCTCAATGATATTGCCGATGGATGTTATATCTACAAAGGCTTTCAAATAAACTATATAGATATTTCGAAAGAATATACTGATATATTGCTCAGCCCTTCTTATGGGTATGGAAGTGCAGTGAATCCGTGTATTGACTGTAAAATATTATTTTTTAAAAAAGCAAAGTCGCTTATGGATTCATTCGGGGCAGATTTTATAGCCACAGGGGAGGTCCTGGGACAGAGACCTATGACACAAAAGCTCAGTATAATGAAAATGATCGAAAATCGGAGTGATCTGACAGGATATCTGTTAAGGCCTCTTTCAGCTAAACTACTGGACCCTACAATCCCGGAAAAACTCCAATGGGTCAACAGGGATGATCTTTATGGAATTTCAGGAAGAGGGCGGAAGAAACAGATGGAGCTTGCCTCGGATTTAGGAATAGCTGAATATCCTTCTCCTGCAGGAGGATGTATCTTAACAGAGAAACAGTTCAAGGTAAGATTCAAGGATTTAGTAAGCCACACTTCAAGTATAAATATAGAAGATTTATCAATTTTACGGTATGGAAGGCATTTTAGACTGTCAACAGATTGCAAGCTGGTAATAGGGAGAAATCAGAAAGAAAATGAAGTACTGGAAAGAATACTGTGGGGTAATATCAAAATAGATACCATGAATATTCCCGGACCTTTTTCAACTATGGAATGGCCTGGTAAAATCTCATTACTCAAAATGGCCTTTAATATCATTGCACGCTATAGTGATTACTGCGGCGCCCCTGAACACATACAGTTTAGAATAAAGTATAATAACCAAGAGAAAACAATCATTTACAGAGGCACTCCTGATGAGATATTAAGTGAAAGCAAAATTATTCGATAATTAAAAAATGATAACTCAAAAGGTGTCATCTTATTTTGTATTAGAATTAATTGATAGGATTTAATGAAAATATTAATTAATGTGATATAATGGTATCCTGTAAAAGTATAGAAATTTCTCGAATAAGGATGAGATGAAAAATATACTTTTTATTAATCCAAAAAGGGAACAGTTGGACGAGATGAAGGAAATTCTAGAAAAGAACGATTTAGTAGGTATTCGTCTCATCCTCTGTGATAATGTCCGGAGCGTTCCTGTCATATTACACAATACTGAAGTGAATTGTGTATTTTACGAGATGATTAATTCGGATTTCCTGAAAGATCTTGAATATTTGAGGATAGTTGTTCATGCTATACCGAAAATTGTGTGTGGTCAAAAGGTAGGGAAAAAGGATTTAATTGACATTATTAACTGCGGTTCAATATTTTTCTATCTAGAGAAACCATTTAATGAACATGATTTTATTACAGCAATTAACAGTGCAATCAATTTCAATCGAGACGTTCTTGATAACTATAAAAAAGGTCAAAAAAAGTATATTAAGAAGCAAATTGAGAAACTGAATAAAGTCGGAATTGCGCTTTCAAGCGAACATAATCTGGAAAAGCTTCTTGAGCAGATTGTATTGCAGGCGCTTTTTCTGGCTCAATGCGATGCCGGAAGTATATATATCAAAGAAGGCAACATGCTCGCTTTCATGGTTGCCCAGAATAATACCTTAAAAAAAAGATACGGAGAAGGATATGAAGAGAAGTACTTTAAAAGATTTCATTTTCCAATCAGTAAGGACAGAATTTCAGGCTACGTAGCTGCTACAGGGGAAACACTCAATATCAAGGATGTCTACCATATCCCATCCAGGAGAGAATATACCTTTACCGATGACTTTGATAAAAGAAATCACTATGTAACAAAATCAATGTTCGCAGTTCCAATGAAAGATTCGGATAATAATATTCTGGGAGTGTTACAGCTGATCAATTGTTTAAATGAGGAAAGCCGGATAATTCCATTTGATAAAAACCTGGAAAACCTCATTCAGTCCCTGGCCTCTCAGGCTGCTGTTGCTATACGAAATGCGAAGCTTATCAAAAAGGTAAAGGATGCTCATCTTGATACCATTCTGAGATTATCAGTAGCAGCAGAATTCCGGGATGATAATACCTCGGAGCATCTGAGACGGATGACCACTTATTCAGTTATCATTGCAAAGAATCTGGGAATGAGTGAGAATGAAATAGAATTATTAGAATACGCAGCACCAATGCATGATATTGGAAAGATAGGAATCCCGGACTCAATCCTTTTTAAGCCCGGTAGTCTTACAAAAAATGAATGGGAAATGATGAAAATGCATACAATATATGGCGCTCAAATTATGGAAGGCTCAGATTCTGAAATATTGAAAGTATCCACAGTTGTTGCATTGAATCATCATGAACGGTGGAATGGGAAAGGGTATCCCAACGGGTTAAAACAGGATAGAATCCCGATCTTTGGGCAGATTGTATCAATTGCTGATGTTTTTGATGCTCTTATATCAAAGAGGTGCTATAAAGAGGCCTATGATCTTCAAGAGGCTGTTGAAGAAATAAAAATAAGCAATCATACTATATTTGGCCCTCATATTGTAGGGGCTTTTATGAAAGGGTTGGATGAGATAATCGAAGTGTTTAACATTTCACAGAAAAATATTTTTGCAAAAAGACAAATAGTTGAAGGATCCGCTGTTGATGCTCAGTTTTAATGAAAAATATCAAGGGTGTTTTGTATGCGGCAGGGAAAATTCAAAAGGCCTGCGGTTCGACTTTTTGTATGATGAAGTGAATGATGAAGTTTATTCCCATTGTAGTTTTGAGAATTATATGCAGGGATATGAAAAAATTGTTCACGGCGGATTTATTTCCATGCTTCTTGATGAAGTAATGGCGAAGATCTGTCTCTATAAAAAAATTCAGGCTGTTACTGCAAGAATCGAAGTTCGTTTTAAAAAGCCTGTGTATGTCGATGAAGAAATAGTTGTTTATGGAAAAATTCTTGAGATGCGCGGCAAAAGGATAAGCCTAACAGCGAGATGTATCGACCACAAGGGCGAAGAGAGAGCACTTGCCAGGGGGTTATTTATTCGTATTAATCCTCAACCATTAAAAATCTGATTCCATATCCTTACAGCCAGCAAGATGAAATTCTTCTGATTACAAAAGAAATATTAATAAATTCCAGCTCGTTAACCCTGCATTTATCTACCTGTGCTTTCCGGAAAATACAAAATATAAAAGAATTGACTTTTATTCTTAAAATTATAACATTAACCTTGATTTAATATCCGGAGATTACGTGGGAAACCATAATGAGTTGATTACTCTCTCAGAATTGTTAGTTGGCTTGGTTACCTCATTCCATATATATTTTTTAACACTTTCTATTCGGCCCATTATCATTTGAAATAAGGATGCTCTGTTGTTTTTATTCTTCTTTGCCCTTGCATTACTGGGTATTATTCTCTTTTTTACGATAATCTTTTTTTATCAGCGTAAAGATGGCATTTTAGAACCCACAGCAAATACTGATATTTCCATACCTGAACAAACTGAGAGGAGGAATGAACCTGCTTTTAATGAACCTGATTTTAATGAACCTGCTTTTAATGATGAGAATGAATATATTCCGGTTATGTGTACTGAAAAGAAAATACCCGGGATAAATAAACATGAGCTGATTCATTATATTGGTTCAGGGATATTATCTACTATTGATTCTCTCCAGGATCCTTCTGAAATAGTACTGGGAAATCATGAATTAACGACTGAATTAGAAGGGAATGTTGCACTGACTTTAAAAATTTTAGTAATTTTTAATGACAAAAATGTGAAAAAAATATTAATTGATTCAATCGGAAAGTATCATTTTGAGGGTCACTATTTGGTTATAAAGAGAAAGGATGTTAAAAAGAAAAAGGATGTTTTAGAGCTTTTTGATAAGTTTGCAGAATTTAAATATATCTTTAATATATTAATGAAGAAATGAGCGAATATCAATTCTCGAAATACCTTTATAAACCTAAGAAAACAAAAAAGAAAACCTTATTTATAATTTTTATTCTTCTAGTGATAGGTGGTGGAGTTTTTTATTCGATTTACTTTAAGGAGAAACTTGATTTTTACGGACTTTATTCAAAGATGGTAGATGCCTATAGACTGCGTTTCAATGACTACCGCTTTCTTCAAAAAAACCTTGATTTAGGCAATTATAATGTAGTTATACATGAAGGCCTGCCCTACCTTCAAAAAAAACCCTACAATGCTCAGCTCATGCGTTATATTGGTGAAGCTTATTATTACATTTCTACAAGCTTGACCGGAAAGGAGAAAGAGGAATCGATTGATCAGGCCATTATCTATATCCGTAAGGGTATTATTCTTTCTCCTTTCGATGATATTCTGACGAAAAGCTATTTTATTCTGGGTATGTCCGATTTTAAAAAGGGGGCACATTATAATGAGCTGGCAGTAGAATATCTTAGAAGAGCACTCAATTCCGGTTATAATGATAATTCTCTCTATGAAATCCTGGGCTACTGTTACTATAAACTTGGAGTACTTGATGAAGCAATAAACTATTTGGAAAAAGCAAAAAGAATAACTCCGAAGGATATCGTTCAGCTCTTTCTTGCATATGCATATAAAAATAAAGGTTTGTTCGGAAGTGCAAAAAAAGAGCTTGATTATATAATCCTGAACACGCAGGATGATGCAATTCTGGAGGAGGCTTATTCCGCACTTGCCTGGATAGATTTCCAGGAAGAAAGGTATGAACAAGCAAAAGAAAATCTCAACAAAGTTATTGAATTGAATGAAAATTCAGCTTATGCTTATTACTGGTTTGGTAATATATATGAAAAAGAAGGAGATCTGATTTCTGCCAGAAAAGAGTGGCGTTTGGCACTGAAGATAGACCCCAAACACATAGGTGCAATAGAGAAATTGTATTGAATTATATTATACCTCTTAGAGGAGACATATATGGTGTTGGGCAAGTTGTGGGGTGCATTATCAAATGATATTGGTATAGATTTAGGAACCTCGAACACACTTGTGCTGGTAAGGGGGAAGGGCATTGTCCTTTGCGAACCATCTGTCGTTGCATTACACAGCGCTGCAGGGAAAGTTCTCGCAGTAGGACAGGAAGCAAAAAGAATGCTGGGAAGAACACCAGGAGAAATAATAGCTGTACGTCCAATGAAGGATGGGGTGATTTCCGATTATGAAACTGTTGAGAAAATGATCAAATATTTCTTTCAAAAGATTCATAATCGAAGGGCTCTGGTAAAGCCGCGTGTAGCTATGTCTATCCCATCCTGTATAACAGAAGTTGAGAAGAGGGCTGTAAGGGAATCAGCTGAACAGGCAGGAGCCCGTGAAATTTATTTAATCGAAGAATCCCTTGCAGCTGCGATAGGGGCAAATATACCCATTCAGGAACCAGCGGGTAATATGGTCATAGATATTGGGGGCGGAACTTCAGAGATTTCTGTATTATCACTGGGAGGAATGGTGATTACCAATGGAATCCGTATAGGAGGCGATGAGTTTGATGAAGCAATAATAAACCATATGAAAAAGATTCATAATCTTGTTATTGGGGAAAGTACTGCAGAAGAAGTAAAAATTACGATTGGAAATGTGTACCCTGAAAAACAGGTATCTTCTGTCGAAATCAGGGGGAGAGATTCTATATCCGGATTACCGAGAACTTTAAATCTTGACTCTGTTGAAATAAGGGAAGCTCTTCAGGATCCTACCAATACGGTTTTAGAAGAGATAAAGAAAACCCTCGACCAGACACCTCCTGAACTTGCTGCTGATATTGTTGAAAGAGGGATTGTGCTGACAGGTGGTGGTGCGCTGTTAAGGGGATTTCCAAAGCTCATCAGTAAAGAAACAGGCGTACCGGTTATACTTGCTGAAAATCCCCTGACATGTGTTGTTCTTGGAACCGGGAAATTTCTTGAAGAATTGAAATACATGAAAAATATATAGCATCGGTGAAGTGATAACTTCGAGCCAGGCTATTTATTTTTTTAGTACCTTAATGTGGACAAGCCACATTCTTGATTTGTAGAATTTCCTTGCCAAAAAAGCAAGGAAATTGTTATTAAGGTACTAATGTGGACAAGCCACATTAGGGTAAAGGGAACATCTATGAGCGAGGCAAAATTTGCTCGATATAAAGGATTAATTATATTAATAATTCTTCTTTTTATATCCTTTACACTGATGGGTTTCTCTCAAACAAAAATTAGTATCCAGTTTAAATCTTTAGCTTTTGCAGTTCTTTACCCGTTTCAGTTTGCCGGGGTTACTTCCATTACATTCGTAAAAGATTTTTTTACAAGCATGAAGAATAATAAGTATTTAAAGGAGGAGCTCATTCAAACAAAAAAAATGTTGGAAAAGTACGAAAGAACACAATATGAGTTTGAAGAAATCAAAAGAGAGAATGAACGGCTCAGGCGGTTAATTGGCATACAATCGGAACTTGAGTATGAAACGGTAATTGCTGAAATTGTTGCAAAGTCGCCTCAAAACTTTTATAAGACACTCATTGTTAACAGGGGAGATAAAAGCGGAATAAAAAAGTGGATGCCGGTAGTTGCATATCAGGACAATGTGAAATGCGTAGTAGGAAAAGTTATAGATGTTCAGCAATATTCTGCAAGAATTCATCCTGTAATAGAACAAACTAGTTATATTGGTGCAATGTTGAAAGATAAAAGATATTCCGGGATTCTGGTCGGTCAGAGTCCTTTATCTGAAAATTGCCTGTTACAATATGTAAACAGGCAAATAGATATTCATTATGGGGATATTGTAGTAACATCCGGAATGGGGGGTGTATTTCCAAAAGGTATAATGATTGGGGAGGTTGTATCTGTATCAAAAAAAAGATATGGAATTTTTCAGGAGGCTTTAGTTCAGCCAAAAGTCGATTTTGGACGGCTTGAGGAGGTTTATATTATTACAAAAAAAGTAACTGAAGAGTTTAACACCCTGTTTAAGGAAGATTGATTCCGTGAGGAAGTATATCATTTTTATTTTATGGATAATAGGGGTTTTTTTTCTGCAGTCATCACCCCTTTATGAGCATATAGGTGTGCGAGGAGTGACACCTGATTTCCTGCTCATAATGATCAGTCTTGCAGCTTTCATATTAGGACCTATCGCAGGGCAGATAATAGGCTTTATAACAGGATTTATTGTGGATATAATACCTGCTGTAGAGCTTTTAGGATTGTCCGCTTTTGCATTTACCTTAATCGGATATGTAGTTGGTATAGCCGGCCAAAAGGTGTATGGTAACAGCGTTCTTATAATAATAACTCTTCTTTTTGTTGTTACACTGGTGAAAGCTATTGTATTAAGTATATTTGCAGCTCTTTTTCTAGAACCGGGATATTTTGGATATTTTTCCCATGGGAAGATTTTTCTGGAGGCTGTTCTGAACAGCGTTATTGCACCAGTGTTGTTGATAATTTTTACAAAGATTGAGAGGAAAACAGCATAATAATATGCCTTTTATATCTCTAAGAACAAATAAGAATGACGAATTTAAAAAGAGACTGTACATCTTTTCAGGTGTGCCTGTTTTGTCTTTCTTTGTATTTATTATTGTCCTCTTCTCCCTCCAGATTATAAAAGGACCAGATTACGAATTAAAAGCGAAATCGAATAGGGAACAATTTTCTATATTACCTGCTATAAGAGGAGTTATTTATGACGGGAGTGAAGAATCGATTCTTGCGCATAATAGAAGATCGTTTGCTGTTACACTTGTGCCTCAAAACTTACCGGCGGATAAGGATGAGAGAGAAAAATTATTAAATAGGCTTGCACTGCTTTTAGAAATGGATAAAGATGAAATACTTTCTATTATTGATAAAAAAAATTATTCAAAATACGGTTCCTATGTTCTTAAAACAGAAGTTCCGTTTAAGGACATTGTGTTTCTTGCTGAGCATAACAGAGACTTTCCAGGAGTCTACTGGAAAAGTAAGCCGATAAGAGTTTACCCGTTCAATGATATGCTTTCACATGTTATCGGATATGTAGGGATGATTAGCGAACGGGAGTTCATGGAACGTACCGATAAGGGGTACAACCTTGAAAGTGTAATCGGCAAGAGCGGAGTTGAAAAGATTTATGATATTGAATTGAAAGGAAAGGATGGATACATCAGGAGAATCGTCGATGCTACGAATCAGGTTTCCGCAGAAATAATTGATAGAGGCGCTGAACCCATTCCTGGAAACAACGTCATATTGACAATAGATAAAAATATTCAGGATATTGCGGAGTCAGCTTTAGGGAATAGAATCGGTGCTGTAATTGTCTCAAGGCCTTCGACCGGCGAAGTATTGGCAATGGTTTCATATCCCCGATATGATCCAAATCCTTTTGTCTCACAACTGGACAAGGAAGCTTTTAAGAAATTGGCTCTTGATAAGAGGAAACCTTTCCTTAACCGTGCAATACAGGCACAATATCCTGCAGGATCAATATTTAAGCTTGTTGTTGCCCTGGCAATTCTTGATACAGAAGAAATACCCGTTACAAAGGAGTATGTATGTAATAGAGGATATCAGCTGGGTAACCGTTTTTTTTCATGCTGGTCGAATCACGGTAAGGTAGACCTATTTAAGGCAATAGTGTATTCCTGTGATTCATACTTTTACCAGGCATCAATAGTTTTAGGGCCTGGGATAATCTCAGAGTATGCTGAAACTCTTGGGTTTGGAAGAAAATTGAACATAGATTTAATAGGTGAACTTGAAGGAATTGTTCCGGATACCGAGTGGAAAAGAGAAAATCGAGCAGATATCTGGTATGACGGTGATACGCTTAATTTATCAATCGGGCAGGGTTATCTCTTAGTAACACCGCTCCAGCTAAACACATTCACAAACCTTATAGTCAACAGGGGTGTCCTTTTCAAACCCTATATTGTTAGTGAGATACATTCAGCAAAGAGTGATGAGTTACTCTACAGGAAAACACCGGAGGTATTGATTGATAGTAAAATTGATACTGCTCATTATGAATTTATCATTCAGGCAATGAGGGATGTGGTGTCAACAGGAACAGCAAAATGGGGAGGTGCGGTTTTTTCGACTGAAACAGCAGGAAAAACGAGCAGCGCTGAAATAGCCGGTGCAGAAACCCATTCCATATACACTGCTTTTGCTCCCTCTAAGGCAGAAAATAAAGATGAAATTATATCGATCACAGCTATTGTTGAACACGGCGGTGCAGGAAGTGAGAGCGCAGCCCCGCTTGTATCGGAGATATTTGAATCGATATTTGGTAATTGTAACCTTGAAACAGCACAAAAAAATATCTGGAAGAAGAGGTCAGAAATATTTAGAAATACAAAACCGAATATTGTCACTGATTAGCAAAGGAGGTACACAGGAAGCAAAAAAATTGGTGAACCCTCTCTGCTACAATATTAGTATCGTCGTGCTTTTATGGCTGTATAATTTTTGTAATCAGGTGGAATTTTTTTAATGGGGAAACAAGAATTATTTCCATCAGTTAAGCTTGATTATGTGCTGTTTTTTTCTTTTATCGTTCTTACGGCTTTAGGTATACTTACAATCTATAGTGCCGGCAGCGGTACCGGGGATATCAGGGCTGTGGGAAAACAGCATATAAAACAGATATATTGGGCTATGACCGGTATTGGGATTTTTATCCTCCTGCTCTTTATACATTATCAAAAAATAGGAAAATATGCATTTATTATTTATATGTGCGGCATTCTTCTTCTTGTAATAACGCTTATATTTGGAAAAAGAGTTAGGGGTGCCAGGAGCTGGCTTACTATTGTCGGGGGTTTTGGTTTTCAGCCATCCGAATTTGTTAAAATTAGTGTTATAATTATGCTTTCGAAGTTTCTGGATAGAATTGGTGAAGAGATAAGGAGCGTAAAGAATGTATTGCTTTCACTCGGAATTATTTTTCTGCCGATGGGACTTGTTCTTTTACAGCCAGATTTCGGGACAGCGCTTGCGTATTTGCCTATAGGCCTGGTCATGCTTTATTTCAGCGGTATTAAATACACACATCTTTTTTCTATACTAATTATCTTTGGAATTGCGATAACACTTCCACTCTTAACCACTTTCAGTAAACTCACTGATTTAACCTCACTTGCTTTTTTGCAGATGCTTGATGATTCAAAAGTTGTTTTTACAATTGCACTTCTTTTTGGAATTCTCTCTTTTATTTCATTTATCCTTTTTAGAATTCTAAAGAAAGATTATATTTCCGAGTCAACGAAAATATTTCTCATTTTTTTTTCAGGTGTAATTCTTTCAACAATTTTTAGTAAATGGTTGATCAACCATTTACTAAAAATTGTTGAAAGAATTACACCTGAAAAAAAAATG
>JAUVYC010000002.1 GCA_030603285.1 Spirochaetota bacterium | reverse complement strand
GATTCAGAACAGGGAGCTTATAAGGAAGCCTTTGAACCACATCCCCAATCCCTTCAATCCTGCATAAGCCGCCGGTAATACAGTAACACACATCCATCCCAATCTTTTTTGCAAGTGATAAACGTTGATCTTTTTTCAATGGGAGGCCATAGAGTTTTGCAAGCCCATTTATAACAGCAGCAGCATCCGAAGAACCGCCTCCTAAACCAGCCCTTAAGGGAATATTTTTTAAGATATTGATAGAAACACCTCCAGGAATATTAAATGTCTCAAACATGAGCTCTGCTGCCCTGAATGCAATATTTTTCTCCTGATCGATTGTCGGTTCATTGATCTGCAAAGACCGGTGATTAAGTTTGGAAATTCTTACCGAATCAAAAAGAGAGATATGCGTGTTGAGAAACTTCACCTTAAAGAATCCTCTGTCTCCCCTTTCCGAAAGAATATTAAGGCTCAGGTTCAGCTTGGCATATGCTTTTAAAATTGTATTTTTCATATCATTATTTTTATTAAAAATAAATATTGTTAATCCCAAATTATTAATTGTTGATTTATTAACGATTAAGATATATTATACAAAGTATAGAGAAATACAAAGGATACCCTAATGAATATAGTAATTATCTGTGCTGGCGGAAATGGCGAACGTATGCAAACAAAGGAAAATAAAATCTTTTTAAAGATAAATGGAAAACCTATTATTTACTATACATTAAAAACCCTTTCGGAATATGAGAAAATAGATTCAATAATAGTAACAACGGGTGAAGAGTATGTAATTCGATTGAAAAAAATTATATCACAAAATAATATTAAAAAAGTTTCTTCTGTTGAAAATGCTTATGGTACGAGACAGGAATCAAGCTATCACGTTATTGAAAAATTGAAAAATATGAATCCACCAAAAGAATCATTCGTCATCATCCATAATGCCGTAAATCCCTTTGTTCGACATTCTGAACTCGATGAGTGTCTTGATGCAGCTCATAAATACGGTGCAAGCCTCCTCGGCTTTCAGGCATCAGACACTGTTAAAATGATTAATGACAATTACTTTATAGATTATACTCCAAATCGAAATGTGGTCTGGATTGCCCAGACACCGCAGATTATACGGTTCGATATAGCGGTAAAAGCCTTTGAACATGCGTTTAAAATGGGATTTATTGCAACTGACGATTCAACCCTCGTTGAAGCTATCCATGGAAAGGTCAAGTTTGTTGAATGCTCAAGGGAAAACTTTAAAATAACATATCCTCAGGATATGGAACTTGCAAAACAGATTCATTTAAGGAGAATGAAGGAGAAAAATATTTGGTTCGCATAGGGTATGGTACTGACAGCCATACATTTGAAGACACCGGTGACAAACCACTTGTCCTTGGGGGTGTCAAACTGAGCGAGAGAAATGGACTGAGGGCAAATTCTGACGGTGATGTGATTCTTCATGCTCTTTTTAATGCAGTAAGTCAGGCGTGCGGAGGGGAGTCATTAGGATACTATGCTGATAATCTTTGCAAAAAGGGAATAACGGATAGCAAAGAATATATTAAAGTTGTGCTTAAAATGGTATCTGAAATAGGGTATAAGATAAACAATATTGGAATAATGGTTGAAGCAAAAAAACCCCGTATTTCCTTTGGTGACAACAAGAAAATGAAGCAATCTATTGCCAGGCTCGCAGGAATCACTGAAAAGGATGTCGGTATCACATTTACTTCAGGTGAAGGCCTTACCGCATTTGGAAGGGGAGAGGGAGTTCTGGCACAGGCTGTAGTGAGCCTTGTAAAGTGTTAAATGCAAAAAAGGAGAGGGCTTAAAAAATATTCTCTCTTTCAAATCTTATGCAGGTAAAATAGGGCTGAATAATTACCAATACTCATCTTAAATATGAAGAATGTTAAGTTCCTCAAGCAGTTTATGGCACAGGCGTATATTTTTTATGCGGTCTGGGTCCATAAGTGAAATACGAATTGTATCACCGATCCCATTTAACAAGAGAATACCAGGCCCCACAACCGATCGTATCATTCCCTCTTCCCCATACCCCGTTTCAGTAACACCTATATGAATGGGATAATCAACCTTTGCTGAGAGGGCTTTATTCGATTCAACAGTCAGATCAATATCAGAGGATTTCAGGGAGATAACTGTATCGTAAAAGTTTTGCTTTTCCAACAAAGAGATTTCATGAAGCGCACTCTCAACCATTCCCTCAGCGGTTATTCCATTATACTTTTTAATGATATTTTTTTCCAGAGAACCGCTGTTTACCCCGATCCTTATAGGAATTCCTCTTTCCTTTGCTGCAGATACAACAATGGACATCTTCTTTGGTCCGCCGATGTTCCCGGGATTTATCCTGAGCTTGTCAATACCGTTCTCGATGGCAAGCAGTGCCAGCCGGTAGTTAAAATGTATATCCGCAACAACCGGGATACTGATCTGCTCCTTAATATGCCGGACTGCAAGTGCAGAAGCTGTATCCGGTACGGCAACACGGATCAGTTTACACCCGTGCTCTTCGAGCCTGTGAATCTGCTCTACTGTTTTGTCTATATCTGCAGTGCTGGTTGAAGTCATTTCCTGAACAACAACCGGGTGGTTCCCGCCGATGATGAGGTTTCCGACTTTCACCTCTCTTGTTCTTTTTCTCTTGATCTTTTTGAATTCAGAAATATCCGATGCTTTTAAGAGTTCCATCTTCTCACATGAGGCCGTATTTTTTAAACAGTATTTCTGACACATATTTATACCGGTCATCAAGTATTTTTTTTGTTTCTTGCAAGCTTTCAGAAAAAGGCGTGGTAAATGCAAAGTAGAATTTAATCTTCGGTTCTGTGCCTGAGGGACGAACAGATACCTTTATTTTATTTTCTGTATAAAACTGAAGTACATTCGATTTCGGAAGTCCTGTAATATCCTTCTCGTCCCCTTCTTTCAACAGTTTTACTTTCTGAATAAGGTAATCCTTTATTACTTCCACTTTACCGCCTGCTATATCTTCAGGGGGATTTCCCCTGAGGTTTTCCATGAGTGTGGTTATTTTTTGTGCCCCCTCCGACCCTTTCAGGATAAAAGACTTCTGGTATTCCATGAACATGCCGTATTTCCTGTAAAGGAATTCCAGGAAGGCCATAACAGAGCCATGTGCCCCGATTGAATATTTTACCAACAGGAGAGCAAGTACAGAAGCAATAACACCGTCCTTATCCCGCACAAAGGTATCAGCAAGATATCCATAGCTTTCTTCAAACCCAAAAATAAAATGGTTTTTTTCATTTTCTTCAAACTCCCGCATTTTTCCAGCTATAAATTTAAACCCGGTCAGCACATAAAAAATATCAGTGCCGAAAGTATGTGCAATTTCTCCTGCAAGTTCTGTTGAAACAATCGTGCTTATAATCGCAGGATCCTCAGGCATATTTCCTGATTTTTGATATGAGGAGGTAATAAGATACGCGAGAAGGCTGCCTATCTGGTTTCCATTAAGAGAGATAAAATTACCGTTTTCATCCGGTACTGCAAGCCCCATCCTGTCACAATCCGGGTCAGTTGCAATCACCATGTCAGCATCTTCCTTCCGGGCATATTCAATCGCCCTTGAAAGCGCCTGAACCTCCTCAGGGTTTGGTGTTGGAGTTGTAGGAAAGTTCCCGTCCGGTATGCTCTGCTCTTTTTCGCAGAGAACAACAACCCCTTCAATCTTTTCAAGCGCTTTGGGAACCAGGGTAATCCCTGTTCCATGGAGCGGGGAATACACAACCTTGATATCTCTCCCTACTTTTACAAGTTCCTTTTGAATTCCTTTTTCAACGCCCCCGGTAAACTCACCCACTTTATGAAGATAGCTGTCCTCAACATCTGTTCCGAGCTCAGTAATCAACCCCTGCTTTATTCCATCGCTGTATTCCATCCGTTTTACCCCACGGATAATATCAGTCTTATCTACATATTCCACTATCCTTTCGTCCTCAGGGTAAGTAATCTGGGCACCGTCAGCAGAATAAACCTTGTACCCGTTGTACTCCTTCGGGTTATGGCTTGCGGTAATTACAATACCCGCCCTGTTAACAAGATGCCTCACTGTAAAAGAGAGAAGAGGAGTAGGACGCAGCTCAGGAAAGACAAATACCCGTATTCCATTTGCAGCAAGCACACGCGCTGACTCATGGGCAAACAGCCTGGAATTATTTCTTGAGTCGTATGCAATCGAAACTCCGCGCACTGCAGCATCACTGTAGTTATCAAGCAGGTAGCGCGCAAGGCCCTGGCTTGCCCTTCCGACTGTATAGATGTTCATCCTGTTCGTACCGGCAGCCATTATTCCTCTCATTCCGCCGGTACCGAACTCAAGCTCTTTATAAAACCTGTCTGTCAATTCCTTTTCACCATTTTTATCGATTAATTCCTGAATTTTTCCCCTTGTTTTCTCGTCAAACTGCGGGGCCGTCCACACCCGTGCTTTTTTCAAGATTGCTTCTGTCATTAATTCCCCCGGATCTTTCAAGATGGTGATTCTCACCTGTCCTTATATTTTTAAGAATAATTGACAAATAACCAAATGTATAGTAGATTTAAAAAAATTTTTCAGACAGGGGGCAGAATGAAAACCGAAGAACTGAAATACACAAAGGACCATATCTGGGTATATGCTGATAGCGACACAGCGGTCATCGGTCTTTCAAACTACGCTCAGCAGGAGTTAGGAGATATTGTATTTGTTGAAATGCCTGAAACAGGGAAAACATTTAAAAAAGGTGAACCGATCGGTACTGTAGAATCTGTAAAATCAGTCTCTGATATTCTCTCTCCATTGTCAGGTGAGATTACGGATTTTAATAAAATTCTCGAAGACACACCCGAAACCATCAATAA
The DNA here is from genome assembly GCA_030603285.1 of Spirochaetota bacterium. Classification (GTDB taxonomy): domain Bacteria; phylum Spirochaetota; class B62-G9; order B62-G9; family DRHN01; genus JAUVYC01. Next base: position 25,837 of record JAUVYC010000002.1, on the reverse strand, counting down.
GGATCCATACGGAGATGGCTGGATTGTGAAAATGAGTATCAGTAACAAAGATGAAATTGATGAATTGCTTGATTATGCAGCCTATGAAGAGTTTACGGAATCAGAAAGTTAAAAAACAGGGATGGCCATCCCTCAAGAGAGTGGAAGGTAGTTATGCAAAGTTCACGTTGTTCACGCTATTAATAAAGAGGTTCTAACAAGAGACGGAAATTATCCGGTGAGACTTTCTTCAATTTTGATTATCTCTCTTTTAAGTATATCAGCCTTTTCATAGTTTTCCAAAAAGATTGCAAGAAACTTTTGGGTATAAAGATCCACAAGGTTATCAACCTCTATATCAGGTTTATCAATATAGCGGATAATCCTACCCAGATCAAAACCCTTCATCTCATTGTTTAGATACTGCTGGATCTCCATGAGTTTATCGATCTTAATGTTTATAAGACCCTTTCTTTCTTTATTTTTTACAAGCCTCCGTACATTTTCCATAATTTCGCCGGCCTCGTTAATGAGCCTGGGAAGACTTTTTGTACCTGTACCTGTCCTCATACTGTTTTTCTTTCTAAACGCAAGCAGATATTCCTGTATTATGCCATTATACTTTTCTATCTGTTTCTTATAGAAATTGTTAAAATCTGTTATGTCATCAGGAACAAAAATTTCACCACCGCTTATCAGGTCAATATTGTTTATTTCAGCGATCTTCATCAGCTTCTCATGACTCTCTATTAGTACCGGAGGGAAGTTTACCATTAAGGTTTCATTATTAAACTGAAGAGGAGAGATGACAAAATTCGATACAATGATTTCAATGTTCCTTAAGAGACGGTTATTCCCCTTAATTGTCCAGAAAATTACTGCATTCCCTGTTGGTCTGTTAATATCTCCGTATTCCATAATCATTCTATAGTAATTTTAACACAAGATACATAAATTATCAAGTATTATATACTCCTTTAACTCTAATGCGGACAAGCCGCATTCTTGATTTGTAGAATTTCCTTGCCAAAAAAGCAAGGAAATTGTTATTAAGGTACTATCAGAAAAGACCTCTTTCCGTTTTTAGCTTTTCATACGCTTCATTAATATCGGTAAAACGTTTTGTAGCCAGGTCTATGAACTCTCGCCCAAGATGCGATACTTTATCAGGATGGTATTTATTTGCAAGGTTCCTGTATGCCTTATGAACCTCTTCGTTTTTACAGTCCGGAGTCAGGCCCAATAATGTATAAGGGTCCCTGGCTGTGGGGGGCATTCTCCTGCTGTTATCAGATGATTTTTTATATGAAACAAATGAATTCCTGATGCCCAGATAATCATATTCAGAAATGCCGAGATATTTCGACGCATGCCTGATAAACTCCTCCTCGCTTTTGCTCAACCTGCCATCTGAAACTGCTACCTGATAGTTCAGCCGTATAAGAAAAAGGCGTTCCTCATAAGATGTTTTTCCCACAATTGATGCACATGCTTCAGAGAGGACTGTCTCTTTCTGGAAAGATTCCTGAATAATCCTCTCTATTAAAAGAAATTCCTGCCCTCCATACCCTAACTGGTATCTGAAAAAGGTTTTTATCGTTTCCACCTCTGCAGAACAAACTTCCTTGTCTGCCTTTGCAGTACCTGTCAGAAGAAGAATAAGGCTGGTAATGAAGGCAAGCTCTTTTTCACTGTTTTTAGTATAGTGAACAACTTTTGCTGAACCGCCAGCATCGAAAAAGTGACCGATTGCAGCACCTATAAGAGCGCCGATCGGGCCCCCGAAAGAAAAACCCAGAGCCGCCCCGAATAGTTTCCCCCGGTATTTTTTCATAAATGTAATCCACTAATGCGGACAAGCCACATTCAAGATTTAAAAGATATTTTCTTGCAAACTAAAGTTTGTGCCTATTGGGCAAGAAAATCAGTATTAAGGTACTAATTATCTTTATTTTTTTCAATTTTACCATCAATAAAATTTTTAAGTATTTTTTTATTCTCAGATGACATATCGGCAAATTTTATAGCATAACTCAGTGACTCTTGATCTTTTCTGCAGATATTTCCTTTTAGTGTTATCTCTCTATCTTTATCTATAAACTTAACTTCTATTACTTCCCCTTCCGGTATATTTACTTTTTTTTCGTTGTTCTGTATTTTAAGGAGCAAACCGCCTTCACTTATATCTATCAAATCACTACCAACAAAATCCTCTATATCGGTTGTAAAATGAGCATTTTCAATTCCAATTGAAAGAAGTGAGCTTAATGCCATAAGATCTGTGACATCTTCTGCGGTGATTTTATCATTAATGTCTTTCTTATAAACCAATATATGGCCTAATATTCCATCCTGGGAAAAGATAGGGATGAGCACTTTTGATGTACAGCCCTTTGCATGATCTTCCTGTATTATCTCCTGAAGTTCAGCCGTAAGCTCTTCCTGGGAAGAGCCGTTAATTTTCAACTCATTGAGATAATCCAAATAATTAATAATATTATCGGAAGTAATAAGCCTCGTATAGGACTGTGTTTTACTGCAATCATCAATATATAGTACCCGGCCGGATTTTCTCATAATCCTGGCCTCTCTCATCTTGATATTGTTTTTGGAATAAATAACGATTTCCGAAAAAGGTGAAATTTTTTTTATTTCTTTTACCCCCATAAGAAATACTTTTTTGATATCCACATTTTCTCTCTGAGCTTCCCAGAATAATTGAGAGTACTTAACCGGTAAATCCCTTGATGCGATTTTCTCCACTTTCTTCTCTGGAAATTCTTTATATTTAATCGCCGCCTGAAGTTTTTTTGCCAGCTTAACTCTTGGATGTCTTCTTTTTGTTCTGCTATTAAGAACCTCAGGAAACTGAAGCGTGATAAAAGCCCTCGACTGCTCAACAAATCTGCATTTCCCAAAAAGCTCGACACCGGAGAAAATAAAGTTTATGTATACATAGTCTACATTTTCTTCTGCCAGATTTAACAGAATATTGCTAAGCTTCAGTGTAAACGTGCTCTGCGTTGTATTTGATATCTTTGAGATTTCTATGTATTGATGCAAATGGATTTCGATCTCCCTTCCGTCCAGCCTGAGTATTCCAATAATACGCTTTATCCTTTCCCTGCTGGTTATCTCTTTATCCGATGCAGCAGGTATTTTTCTATCAGGTACTTTGCCTTCCCTTTGCGGTATTTTTCCCATAATTAGCTCTCAGTTTTTATAAAGGTTAACCAAAATATAATTATAACACTCTATTGATAAATATCTACACGAAAAGCAGTCTTGTCAGTTTTATAATATAGGTTTGCATTACGCCAAATTAATTATTGTATAAAATCCTGAAAAATATTATCTTAATGTATTAAAAACCTTCAGGATTAGCTCAGGATAAAACATGAAAAAAAAGAAAAAAAGCAAACTGAGAGAAAATATAGAAGCAATCGTGTTTGCTCTTGTTATTGCCCTTTTTATTAAGACTTTTATTGTTGATGTATATAAGATCCCTACAGGATCAATGATCCCGACAATTGAAATCGGCGATTTCATTGTTGCATCAAAGTTTATTTACGGGTCAAAAATTCCCTTTACCAATAAAAGGCTGCCCCCGATCCGGAACCCCAGACGGGGAGACATTGTCATATTTTTAGCCCCTTACTATAAACCCCCGAATATCATTATTCAAATGTTTACTCCTATTGTTTATACCCTTACCCTTGGTTTTGTTAATATCGACCCTCAGCCAAAATTTTATGTAAAGCGCTGCATCGGGCTTCCTGGTGATGAAATTGAAATTCTTAATAAAGAAGTGTATATAAACGGCAAGCCTGTCAAAGGGTGGTGGCCGGAATACCATTCTGATCCTGAAATTATCCCCCCGGGAGATAATCTTATGAATAACAGGGATTTTTATGGACCTGCCATTGTGCCGGGAGATAGCTTTTTTATGATGGGTGATAATAGAGACAGCTCAAACGACAGCCGTTTCTGGGGTTTTGTTGATCGAAACGATATTTTCGGTAAATCGCTTTTCCGGTACTGGCCGCCGTCACGGTTTGGTATTATGCGATAAAAAGAAGATTGTAAAGTCATGTAAAGATTATTTTTCCCGTATCAAGATAAACTCAACTCTTCTGTTCCTGGCTCTTCCTTCCGGTGTTCTATTTGTATCAATCGGATACTGGGAGCCATACCCTTCGTATGAGAGCCTTTCAACATCAATACCGTTTTGAATAAGGAATTGTCCTACAGATTCCGCCCTTTTCTGTGAAAGAGTAAGATTATAATCTTCATCTCCTGTGCTGTCGGTATGTCCTTCAATAATAATTGAGTATTTGCTGTATTTTTCCAGGACCTCTGCTCCCCGTCTCAGTATGGCAAACGTTTTTTCACCCTGGAGATCGGCTGTATCAAATCTAAACTCAATATTTGATACCTGAATTTTCAGTCCCCTTTCAGTTGGGATCACAAGAATATCAATTGAGAAGAGGATTTTTTCACTTATGCCTGTATTGAGGCCAGAATCGGTGGCTTCGAAAACAAGATAATAGTCTTCTGCGCTGTCAACGAGCCTGCCGGCATCAGATACACCATCCCACATTAATTCCTCACACGGCATTCTAATACCGGAAAAACTCTTAAAAATTGAGCCATTTTTCGTATATATCATAGCATTCCAATTCAATATAGGAGTTAAATCAGATATCTCAGGTCTAATAAACAGTATATCATTCTCACCGTCGCCATCAGGAGAAAATATGCCCGGAGATATCTTTACATCCACAACCGGCGGGTCATTATCCAGTATCAGCTCCTTCTTGAAAGAGTATGTATTAACCCCGCTCCTGTAGATGACTTTTAGAAAATAAATATATTTCCCTGCGGGCAGCCCACCTGTGGGATCATCAAATATTTTCCCTCTCTGCGGGACCCCATCCCACTCTATTTTTTCCGGAATATATCCTATGCCCCTGAACCTCTTTGCAGTATCCCCCTTTTCAGTCTGCACAATAAGGTCCCATGTGTCAATCCTTCGCCGGTCCGAAAGAAAGGGAACAAATGTTACAGTATCGAGTTTTCCATCTCTGTTCGGTGAAAATATCGAATGATCGATATCCACCGAGGCGCTTCGTTCCCGGATATCAAGTGTTATTTCTTTTATGATCTCTGATGTTATGTTCCCGGCTTTATCCTGACCTGAAAAGGTAATGTTATACACTCCTTCAGGGAGAATATTCCCGTTTTCTCCCTTCCCATCCCATTCAAACACATCCGGAATGTCAGCAACCCATTCTATGTTTCTTACTGCAATTCCCTCAGGAGTTGTTATCACACAAGCCCATTCTATTCCTTTCTCAGCCTGAATATCAATGTGAACCACATCTTTCACACCATCTTCATTTGGAGAAAAGGTGGTGTCCATCGAAGTTATAATGAGCTCAGGAGGTTCTGTATCAACAATTATCCTTCCCTTAACGCGTAAATGTTCCGGATTATTTCTATCCCTTGTATAAAATCCATATACATAGTTCCCATCCCTTACAATACTGCCGTTCTCACCTACCAGATTCCAGGTAATCTCCTCCGGAAGCTGAACATGGTTTTCCTCTTCTGATATTCTATTCTGTATAACCTTTTCTATATTTGAATTGGGGTCCATTACAATAAGTTTCCAGCCTGATAACCTTTCATTAACAAACTCTTCAGTACTGAATACAAAGACATCATTAATTCCATCAAAATTCGGCGAGAGGTAGACTGTTTCCCATGCTTTAAAACTTAAGGACAGGTCTTTCAATTCTTCTAACCTCTTTTTGTCATCCTCATTAAGAGGTTTTGAGGTTAAAAGAACTTCCTGTTTTAATTTATTGATCCGGACTTCATCTACTATTTTTTGCTGAATTATATCCTCCAGCGACTTTGTAATGCTCTCCACCTTCTGATCAGATACTTCAATTTTAAACCCCTCCCTGACTTTTACACCCCTCCTGATACGCCTCAACACAGACTTAAGCTCACCGGGTACCTCCGGAGCCAAAGGCTCACGCACATTCATCTTTACACTTACTACTCCCTTTGCAACGAGCACTTCTGTGTGTCCGGAAGAGATGTCTTTTTCAGTATGCACAAGGAATTCCGTTCCACGGACTCCAAGAGTAACACTTGACGTTGCGATACTATCTTCACTTTTATAAGCAATTTTTTGAACCTTTGCTAAAAGATCTCCTTTTGCAAGTTCTATTAGAGATTTATTCTCCCTTTCGTCCATGGGGAGCAGTACAAGCTGTAGCTCACTCCTGTCTCTCATCCGAAATACAGTACCAGAACTGATTACTATTTCACAATAACTGTTTTCACTGGTTTTTATTCTTACTCCTTCTCCCAGTATGTCACCGATCTCTGCCTTTACCCATGTCCCGCTTTTCGATGTTATAAAGACATCACCCACAAGAAAAATAATTTCCGCTGTGCGGCCCTCAGGCAGGGTGATCTCTACTATTTCTTTTTTTGCACAGCTATGAAAGAAAAAAACGACCATCATAAACAAGATGACTAATACAATTAACCTCTTATAGTTCATAAGGTTCCCTTTTTATGAACGTTTTAGTTTACAAAAAATATTATATTAAATGATATAAAAATTGTATACTTATTTATGAACAGGAACAAACTGTACGACATGGTTGTCCTGGCCAGTGGCTAAGATTTTTCTTTTATACCAAACAAAAATATGGTTCTGAACTTTTATTATTATTAATAGAAGTGTCCGGTTTTTAATAAAAGGAGTTTGGAGGTGAGCGGATTCGAACCGCCGGCCTCTTGCATGCGAAGCAAGCGCTCTCCCAGCTGAGCCACACCCCCTTATTTTCTCTTAATTGAAACTATACCTGGTGCCAGCAATAAAATGCTACAATAATTGATAAAGCTCAAGCAAAATATAATAGATTGCAAAAAGGAATCAAAGTAATTTACGAAAACCATCTGAAATAATCTCTCTCAGACGCCTCATAAAAAATATTGACAAATATTTAATTTTCTTTAATATAGAGCAATATTTCTAATAAATTCAGGGGGCGAGAATAAAATATGATCAAAGGAAAAGACGGAACAATTATTCCTAAAGTAGTAATCGAACGGCTTCCCCGCTATTACAGGTATTTTGACTGGCTTGAAAATAAAATGGAAAAAATTTCATCAAAGAAACTCGGTGATCTCATAGGGTCATCGGCCTCTCAGGTCAGACTCGATTTAAGCTATTTCGGAGATTTCGGGCAGCAGGGGTACGGATATAATATTAAAAAGTTAAAGCATGAACTTGTCAAAATTTTACATATAAATATCGAAAGGAAATTTATTATTGTAGGTGCAGGAAATATCGGCCGCGCTCTTACTCGTTATAACATATTCAAGGATACCGATTTCACATTAAAAGCCCTTTTTGACATTAACCCCGCACTCATCGGAGAAAAAATAAAGGGTGTAACAATCTATGATGTGAAAGAATTAGGTGCATTTGTAAAAGAAAATAGTATTGATATAGCAATTATTGCAGTACCGAAAGATGCAGCAAACGATATTTCAGCTATTCTTATTCAAAACGGGATTAAGGGTATATTGAACTTTGCCCCTCTCGATTTAAATGTTCAGGAAAGTTTTCCAGTTGAAAACATACATATAATAGACAAAATTCTCGCCCTATCCTTTATGATCTCATGAAGTACTTAACCGTTCTTCCTCAATAATAACTTTTCACAGGGAAAGAAAATTCGTTAATATTTTGACTTTTTTCATTCATCTATATAAATTAAAATTATATCGGCTTATCAATATGGGAGAAAAAGAAAAAAGCAGACGTCACTTTTTTGAATTTCCTGGTAAAACAGGTGCTTTCTCGATTGAATTACAGGACGGCTGTTTTCCTGATGTAGATGATGATGAACTCTATAATATCGGAAGAGTTATAAGCGATTTTCTTTCAGGAATTCTACTTGAAAGCTCTAATATACGAGACAACTACCTTAGTATATTTAAATCCGTACTTAACGATGCTGCAATATCCCTTGAAGATAAAGATGTAGATGCTCTTCTACAGTATTCGAATAAAGCGTTCTATAACGGTGATTACAATAACTCACTTTTTCTTTCAAAGCTCATTCTTGCCCGCATTAATACAATCATTGACAAAAAGATAGCAAATAATGACAGGTTAGTAGATAAGGAGATAATCCATCTTCAAATTTCAACATTGAATTTTATTGGATATCTCTTCTCTAAAATGAAGAAAAATATTGATTACGGCTTAAAGCTTACAAATATAGCAAACACGTTGCTTAATGAGTTTGATGAAAACAGTGATGAAACAATCTCTTTAAGGTCTGCAATCCTGGATACCCTGGGCGCCCTTTATATACTTAAAAATGACTGGGACAATGCTATTAAAAACCTCACCAGCGCACACAAGTATGACAGGCTTCTCCTTTCCCATGGACAGATAGATGAAATCAGTTACCGTCTCACGTGCAGCAACATGGGTTATGCACTTGTACAGAAATGCATCAGTTCAATAGACAATGAAACAGGAAGCCTTAATGTACATGAAATTGAAGAAAACCTCAGTAAAGCATACCGTTACTTTATGATGGTTCAGGTTGATAAATCCCCGGTTGTTCCGGAAAACCACCTGAAGAACCGTGAGCTCATTGCAGCAATCAAACGGATGAAAAAAGGACTTTCCATCGGTGAAGATGTGAAAAAAAAGCTTCAGCAAAGACTTATATAGGTAAATTGCTGCAGGGTATACTCGTTAATCATGCATGGAAATTATACATTGGGCATTTGTTCTATAAAGCTTCTTGCTGAAGAAGTTGTATAGAAAGAGCCTGTTATGAGAATCAGATCTTCTTTCTTCGACAATTTTTCAGCATAACCAATCGCTTCGTAAACATTTTTTATTAAGAATGCTTCCGGAAAAAGTTCACGGGATATACGAAAAACATACTCCGTATCAAGCTCCTTATGGGTTATTGGTTCTGTTACGATAAGGATATTGGAAATGGAGGTTAAATTACGGAGGATTCCGTACACATCCTTTCCTTTCACAATGCCGACAATCGTTATAAGCCTGTCTCTGCTGTATGCATCGTTGATCGCTTCGGTAAGAACCCGTGCAGAATCCTCATTATGTGCAGAATCGAGGAGGAATCTCCTCTTTCTTTCAATAAGTTCAAGCCTTGTATGTAAATAAACGTTCTTCAGCGCATCTCTGATACCATCCTCATCGGGAAGCAGGTTCAATATTTTCAAAGAGAGAAGAGCAGATACAGCATTCTCCACCTGATGCTTACCGGGAAGGGAAAGGAAGAGGTCCTTCAGATACAGCCCGTTAATCGAAGTTGAAAACTTTGTTCCCTCAAGCGAAATTTTTTCGATCTGATAGTCACAAAGATCTTCTGCCATATAACAGGGACTTTCTTCCTCACCTGATCTTCTTTTGAAGATATCGGATACATTGTACCTCTGATATCCAATAACAACAGGTCTATTTTTTTTTATTATCCCGGCCTTTTCGAATGCTATCTCTTCAATATGTACGCCTAATTTATCCATATGATCATAGCTCACTGAAGTAATAATTGAAATGGCAGGGTCTGAAAAGTTTGTTGAGTCAAACCGGCCTCCCATACCTGTTTCGAGAATTGAATAGGATACTTTCTTCATGTTAAAATAATACATCGCCATAGCAGTAAATATTTCAAAAAATGTCGGTAGGTTATCAGAAGAAAAGTTTTTAATGATGGCAGGAAATTTATTCGTTATTTTTATAAACTCATCGTCCTCTATTTCCAGTCCATTTACAGTAATACGTTCACTCACTCTCATAATATGCGGTGAAGTGAACAACCCTGTTGATAAATTCTGTACTCTCAGGAGTGAACTCAGTATATGGCATACAGACCCCTTTCCCTTGGTGCCGGCTACATGAATTATCTGTGAACTTTTCTCAGGGTTTTTCAGCAGGTCAAGGAGCTTAACTGTCCTGGCTACATTGTAATGTATCAAATCATAGGTATAGGATGAATCTGTTTCATAATTAATAAAACTGTAGAGATAATCTAAAGCTTCATCAATTGTTTTCATTTTGACGCTGTAAATTTACGTTATGGCCGGGTTCAAGGTCAAGCAATTTTATCATCTCTCCTTCTGGTTCGAAAGTAAAAGACCACCTGCAAAGCAGGTGGCTTTTACCAAGCCAAAAGTCTTTTAAAGGCATAGCCTTTGAATTAATCTTTTTTGAAATATTATATACCACCTCCAAAGGAGGTGGCTTACTTTTGGCAGTTAACAAAATTAGTTGATTTCCGCAATGCTCAGATATAAGTTTTACATAAAGAAAGAAAGGGGTGATAAGGGTGCTGACTGATTATAAAGATAAAATTGAAAAAGTGAAAAATACCTCATACGAAGGGTGGGATCGCCTTTGAAGTAGACCACCTTATTGAAAAGAGAAAAAAACTCGAAGAACAATTAAACAATCCGGATATATGGGATAACAGGGAAAGAGTAAAGGTGATCACAAAAGAAATTAAGAGGATAAAAATTGTTGTTGAACCCTGGATATCCTTAAAAAAACAGGTTGATTACCTTTATGGACTCTATACCCTGGCATTAGAGGAAAATGAAGCGGAATTAGAGCCTGAAATCAAAGACAGTTTATCAAAATTATCAGCCCAGGTTGACAGGCTCCAAAAACTTTCTCTCTTTACAGATGAAAATGATGAATCATTCGCATATTTAACAATACATTCAGGTGCAGGCGGAACTGAAGCGTGTGACTGGGTTTCCATGCTCCTTCGGATGTATCTTCGATGGTCTGAAAAAAACGGCTTTACAACAGATATTGTTGACATTCTTCCAGGTGAAGAAGCTGGAATAAAATCGGTTACCGTATATATCAGGGGAGGGTATTCATATGGATACCTCAAGACAGAAATCGGCATCCACCGGTTGGTCAGGATATCTCCATTCGATTCAAATGCGAGGAGGCATACCTCATTTGCATCAGTATTCTGTATCCCTGAAGTAAATGATGAAATTGTAATTGAACTTGACCCGAAAGATCTTAAGATAGATACCTACCGCTCTCAGGGGGCAGGAGGGCAGCATGTCAATACCACGGATTCTGCAGTCCGGATAACACATCTTCCTACAGGTATTGTTGCACAATGCCAGAATGAACGTTCTCAGCATAAAAACAAAAACATGGCCATGAAATATCTCAAATCAAAGCTCTATAATCATTATAAAAAAGAGCAGGATAAACAAAAGGAAGAACAGGAGAAGAATAAAAAGGATATATCATGGGGTAATCAGATCAGGTCATATGTATTTCACCCGTATACCCTTGTGAAAGATTTAAGAACAGGGGTGGAAACAGGTAATGGTACAGCAATTCTTGACGGCAATATAGACATCTTTATAGAAGCTGCGTTGAAAAACAAGCAGTGCCTGTAAATAGTGCCTGTAAATAGAACAAAAATTAGATAAAAACCAGGAATGCGTATTCAAATGACTAAATCCAAAATGGGAAAATGGTCTCTACTAACTTTCTTTTCCCTCTTTCTATTTTCAACAGGGACAGGGTTTTGTGATTTCAATATTTTCATGCACAGAAGGGTTATCATTGGAGAATTTAAAAATACAGAAAAGGGCTCCTATGATTACCTTGCCGAAAGTTTACAAACACATTTTTATAACTATTCTTTGATGATTCACTTTTTAACCATTACCGACGAAGAAAGGGCATTCCTGAAACACCTTTCAGAAAATGATGAATACAGTGAAGATTTTATAGTTGCTGGTAAGAGCATCGGATACAGGATGATACCATACATTGAAAAAGGCCCTTTCTCCATGAAAAACTGGCCTGTATACATGTACGGAAGCTATACGGTTTTTTCAGAAGACAATGTTCACCTGGCTATTTATGCATATAATAGCTTAACCGACAGGATCGATTCAGAGTATTCAGCCAGTCTGACACTGACTATACTCCTTAGCAACCCGCATGAATATCTTATCCCTTTTTTCCAGAATTTTCTAAAATACAAAACCTGCAGGGCCTCATTTGAAACTGAACCGCAGGACTCCCTGATCTTTATTGACGGGAAACCCATAGGTATCGGAAATGTGCAGAACATACTTTTACCTGCAGGTTATCACAGGTTGTCCATTAAAAATGATGGTTTTACGGATCACTCGGATATCTTCTATATTTATGAGGATGGTTTTTTTTACAGGTCGGTTTTAAAAAAAGCTGAAAAGGCACGATCTTTCAGTGTGAATACAGACCCGCCAGGGGCAAAAGTCTATCTTAATGAAAAATTTGCAGGGGAAACGCCGGTTGATATTGAAGTTTCTTATGATAATTTCACACTGACCCTGATAAAGGATGGTTTCAAGGAGGAAGTTATTAATAATATAGATCTTTACATAGATAACATAACCCAGGGGAAAGACGCCCATGCCCAAAAAAGAATAAACCTGAAACTTTTCCCCATAGACAAAAAGAAGAGCCAGTATGAGGATGCTGATATATATAAAAAACAGGCAAAAGTTTCTGCTTATGCAGGATTCGGCATGCTTGGTGTATCCATACTTCTCGGTGTACAGAAGACACTATACGATCAAAAGGCAGATCTCTACGAAATTAGAGAGGATAATGACAGGTACAGGAATTCCCTGTCCACGGCCGATACACTTTTTTACCTTACTGCAGCTTCATCTGCTGTGACAGCGGGAATATTTACCTTTTCATTTCTCCGGCTGTTAAAGTATTTTACCCTGTACGGTTCCCACCCAGAATATCAAAGGGATAATCATGGGGACTCAATAAAGCTTTTAAAAAAAGAGGTTCAATTTTAATTATGAAGCTGAAATTCAGGCTGGGTCAAAAGTTAAACAGTATCTTTGGTGGGAAAAAAGAAGAAGTTCTTTCAGAAATTGAAGAACTCCTCATAACTGCTGATTTTGGGCTTGAATTCACATCTGAAATTACGGGAGCAATGGACAATAAAATGTCCTCATTTGAAAAAGATGATCACATACGTCTTTTAAAAGATATAATCAGGGAAAGAATGACACTTGCTTCTTTACCGGAACCACCTACTGAATTAAATGCTCATCTTATATTTGGTGTCAATGGAACAGGAAAAACAACCACTGTTGGTAAGCTTGCTTATAAATTAAAGAAAGAGGGGAAAAATGTGCTCATTGCTGCGGCTGATACGTATCGGGATGCAGCAATTGAACAGCTTTTGGTATGGAGCAAGAGAGCTGCCGTACCTGTAATCCGCCAGTTTCAGGGATCAGACGCAGGGGCGGTTGTATATGATGCATGTGATGCCGCTCTGGGCAGAAGAGTGGATGACCTTGTAATCGATACAGCAGGCAGGCTCCATAATAAGGAGATGTTAATGGAAGAGCTTGTAAAGATAGGAAGGATTCTTGATAAAAAACTGCCTGATGCACAAAGATTCAAACTACTTGTGATCGATGCAACAACAGGCCAGAACGGACTCTCACAGGCTTCTCTTTTTAATGAATATGTGGGTGTTGACGGAATCATTCTAACAAAGCTCGATTCTTCAGCCAAAGGGGGAATCGCCTGTGCAGTATCAGGTAAACTGCAGATACCTATACTTTATGCTGGCACAGGAGAAAAGGTTGTAGACCTTATTAATTTCGACGTTGATAAATACCTCGATATGCTTTTTTCTCAGGACTGACAACTAACTGTTATCTATAAAATAACCAGGTAAAAATTCTTCTAAATATGTATATAAGGAGATACATGTATGGACAGGCTTGAATTTATTCGGAATTTAAAGCAACCCTCAGAGGAAAAGATTGTACTCCTTGTACTGGATGGACTGGGAGGAGTACAGAAGAACAGAAAAACTGAACTTGAAGCTGCTGAAACCCCAAATATGGACAGACTTGTAAAGGTTTCAGAAGCAGGATTAATGACCCCTATAATGCCGGGTATAACACCGGGCAGCGGTCCTGGACATCTTGCTTTATTCGGATATGATCCGCTCGAGTATATAATCGGAAGAGGTATTCTTTCTGCACTCGGAATAAGATTTCCCATCCGGGACGGTGACCTTGCTGCACGTGTAAATTTCGCAACAATTGATGAAAACAACAAAATAACAGACAGGAGGGCAGGAAGAATTCCTGATGAAATAAATACAAAAATGTGTGAAAAGATACGAGAAATTATTATCCCGGGTATCCAGTTTTTTATCCAAACAGAAAAAGACCACAGGGCAGCTCTCATCCTCCGGGGAAAAAAGTTTTCTGAAAACATATCTGAAACCGATCCCCAGAAAACCGGTGTCCCGCCTCTGCCGGTGCACGCCCTTGATAACAGCAGCGAAACGGCTGTTACTGCTGAACTTATCAACCAGTTTCTTGAAAAAGTGAAAGACAAGCTAAGTAATGAAAGTCCTGCAAATATGATTCTGTTAAGAGGGTTTGCTCTTTTTCCAAAAATTCCATCTTTTGAGGAATTATATGGATTAAATGCCTGTGCAATAGCCGGATATCCAATGTACAGAGGACTTGCGAGTCTTGTCGGTATGAAAGTTATTGATGTTGAAAGCGGGGTTGAACCGCAATTCGACCGACTGAGAGAACTCTGGGGAAAATATGACTTCTACTTTGTCCATATTAAATATACAGACTCTTTTGGCGAAGACGGGAATTTTGAAAAAAAGGTGTCTGTTATCGAGGAAGTTGACAGGAATATAGAAAAAATCCTTGAATTAAACCCCGACGTTTTTGCTCTTACAGCAGATCATTCCACCCCTGTAATTTACAAAGCACATTCATGGCACTCTGTTCCGGTTCTTCTTAAATCAAAATGGAGCAGGCACTCTTATGTCAAACAATTTGGTGAAAAAGACCTTCAAACAGGCTCTCTTGGCATAATAAATACCCTTGATCTTATGACACTTATTATGGCTCATTCCGGAAGGCTTGCAAAGTACGGAGCGTAAAAATAGTTGTTTTATTGGCAAATTTGTTAAGATTTTTAAAAAATTTACGTGTTATCTATTGACAGCCCCCCACAAATGTATTAGATTTCAATAATAGTTAGAATAGTTATCATTTTTGTTAAGGAGGCTGATAGATTGCCAGAAAATATTTATACTACCTATCAGATCGGTAAATTCTGCCAGGTTAACATAAGAACTGTTATTAGATGGATTGAAACAGGAAAACTCAAAGCATATTCTACCCCCGGGGGACATAGAAGAGTAAAATGGAGTGACTTAATTAACTTTCTAACGCAAAACAAGATGCCGATACCAAAAGAGCTCGAGGAAGCAAAAAAGAAAAAGATCCTCGTTATTGACGATGACCCTGACTTTCTGGAAACAGCAATAAAAACACTTCAAAAAATCCCGGGAACAGAAACAAAAACGACCTCCTCAGGTTTTGATGCAGGTATACTTATGGCAGATTGGCATCCGGACCTGGTTCTTTTAAAATTTATCATTCCAGATCTCGATGGTTTTGAAGTAACCAGGAAAATAAAAGGGAATCCCAGATTTAAAAAAGTTCCTATCATTGCAGTTACTTCAATTACTGATTCGGATGAATTAGACCGGGTAAAGAATTGCGGTGTCGACGCTGTAATTACCAAGCCGTTAGAAAGTGAAAGTTTTATCAAGAAAGTAGATCGATTTCTATATGTACCGTAATGTTGATAAACCACATTTGAATGTGGCTTGTCCACATCAGGGTATTAAAACTGTTCATTTTCTGAGAAAAAGCATGGGTTATGAGGGTTGATTGCCCGTTATACACGAATCAATGAATACAAAACGGATGGTGCCGGGGCTATTCATATCCATCGAACCTTATATACATATATGCTCCTGTAGGCAACCCTGGATTGACATCATTTGGGCAGATTGTATCCTGTTGATAGAGATGGAATGCCTGTTTCTGTTTTCAGAAATAGGCTTTTTTTATCTGGAATATGAAAGCCGTGAGTTTCTGGTAAAATATTATATACGCATAAAATGGAGATTAGATGAAGAGAGTTACATTAGAGTTAATAAAGGGAGATATAACTGAGAGGGATACGGATGCTATTATCAATACATCCAATAATATGCTTATTCTGGGATCCGGTCTCGGTGGAGCCATCAAGGCAAAAGGGGGGGCTGCAATATCGAATGAATGTTCAAAAATTGGTACAATAGATGTCGGGGAAGCAGTTATAACGGGTGCGGGCAATTTAAAAGCGAAATTTATCATTCATGCTGCACTTACAGAATTTGACGGACTTATAGAGGAGGAAAATATAACCAGGTCTCTATTAAATAGTCTAAGACTTGCCAATAAACATAAGTTACACAGTATATCAATTCCTGATATGAGTGTAGGGATCGTGAGATTTTCACCACTGAGGTGCGGCCAGATATTATTTACAGTTTTAAAGAAGTTTCTGGAAGAGAAAAATCGTTCATTAGAGCTGGTTGAAGTTGTTGTATGGGATATAGAAACGCTCCGTATCTATAAACAAATTTATACAGGAATTTTTAAACAGGATAAAACATGAAAATAACATTTTTTACACCCGGATTTATCATAATATTAATAGCACTGCTTTTCCTTTACTATAGATTCTATAGAAGGCCAAAACAACTCCAAAAAATATATGAACAAATACTGGCAGACGATACAAGAAATTCAATACGAGATCTGAAGGCGATTATTATTAAGCAGGGCGGATCCATCGATGCACATTTTCTCCTTGCTGAATGCTACAGAAGAGAAAGAAATTACCAGATGGCTATTGTCGAATATAGATACTGCCTGAATCTCAATAAAAAGCCGTTTCTTACTACTGAAAAGGAAATTCGTGAAGCACTGGTAGAATGTTATCTTCTGTTACACAAGGAAGATGAAGCTCTTCAACAACTGTTTGAATTAACGCGAATTGAACAAGGAAATGCTAAGAATCTTCTAAAGATTGCAAAAATATTTTATGCCCTGGGTAATCTTGAACAGGCAGTTACTTACTTCGACAGAACAGTAAAGGCAGACCCTGTTAATATAGAAAGTCTCAGTTATCTCGGTATGATTATGTTTCACGCAAATCAAATTAAAGAGGCGATTGGGTATTTAACCAGGGCTGTTAAATATGATAAAAAAAACTACAGAGCATACTATTATCTGGGCAGAATATATATGGATGGGAGGGATTTCTCAAAAGCAATTACCTGCTTTGAAGCATCCCAGGCTTCACCGGAATACAAAATACGGGCATTTTTACAAAAAGGTAGTTGCTACAGCGAGATGAATGAAATTGAGAATGCACTTAATGAATACAAGAAGAGTATCGCCTCAGCGAAAGGGAAAGACCAGAATCTTCTCCTTATTACAAGATATGCACTGGGGGACCTGTTTGAAAAAAATGGAAAACTTGCTGAAGCAATTGAACAATGGGAAGGAATTTATAAGACAAAACCTTCTTATAAAGATGTTGCACAAAAACTTGAAAAATATCATGCCCTGAGAGCAGATGATAATATGAAGGACTTTCTTGTCAGTCCTACTCCCATTTTTGATGGAATCCTGTTTGATATCGTGAAATACCTGGGGTATCAACTTTTAGATATAAAACATATCGGGACAAGTATAATCAATATTATCGCAACTCCACAGGCGACCGTAATCCGATATGTTAAACGACAGCGTATCTATATAAAAGTTTACCGTGATGCAAAAAGCCTTGGAGTAGATGCCATTAAAAATTTAGTTGAAGAATCGAAAGCGCTGAGATGTATAAGTGCTATCTGTGTATCCCCGGTTAATTTTAGATCAGATGCAAACAAATTTACCACGGCGCGACAAATTCGATTGATAGGAGGGGATGAACTTGCTGCAATATTAGCTGAAGTAAAAAAGATTTCATAAAAACTTTACACTGAATCGATTATAACAAATTAGCCGAATTCTATTTATCTTTTTAGGGCAGGCACATGGGCCTGCCTCTACACCCTCATACAAATATATAGGCTTGCACCTATAAGCCATTAATTCCAAGATTTTATTAAATCCATTTTTTATTATTAATTCACGATAATATTAAAACACCCAACCAATAATGTAGGGGCAGCCCCATGTGGCTGCCCTTTAACAACCCGTGAGCCTGTTCCAGGCACACGTGGCTACCCAAAATATTCCGGTTAGCCTATTTTCAACAGGAAGTAAAAGACCACCTGCAAAGCAGGTGGTGGTTTCCAAGCCAAAAGGCTTTTAAAGGTATAGCCTTTGAATTAATCTTTTTAGAAATATTATAGACCACCTCCAAAGGAGGTAGCTTCCTTTTGGCAGTAACCTGGGGTCAGATTCCAAGAGCACGCCTGGCATTCTGGGTAGTCTGCCTTGCTATTTTTTCAACAGAGATACCCCTTAATTTTGCAATAAATGAAGCAACCACAGCAACATGTGCAGGTTCATTTGGTTTTCCTCTAAAGCCCTCAGGTGAAAGATAAGGAGAGTCTGTTTCAATGAGGTACTGGTCCTCCGGTACCAGGCTTACGACATCACGTATCTGAGCTGATTTTTTATAGGTGACATTACCGGCAAACGATATATAAAAACCCATATCCAGCAGTTTTTTTGCAGTCTTTATTCCCGACGAAAAGCAGTGTATTATTCCTCCTTTTACTGGTCTGCACTGTTTCAGCGTGTTTATCAAATCATCATCAGATTCTCTTGTATGAACAATTACAGGCAGATTTAATTCATTTGCAATCTCTATCTGCTCAACAAAAAGACCTATCTGTCTCTTTTTATCGCCATAGTTATGATAATAATCAAGCCCAATTTCTCCAATGCCAATGACCTTTTTTTCCTTTTCTGCCTGTTCTTTTACCAGGGAAATGTCATTTTTAACCCTATTATCTGAAAAAAAGGGGGGAATGCCTGCTGTCATATATATTGTGACCGGATATTCTCGGCATAATGCGTTAATAACCTCACTTCTTTTAAAAAAATCCGAGGCACCTACCGATATATCTAAGATAGAGGTTACCCCTTTTGATTGAGCATTTTTAATAATATCGTTAATAACTTTTTTATCGTTATTTGTGAGTGTAAGGTGGCAGTGAGTATCAAAAAACATAGTAAATCCAGTATGTCTAAAAAATTAGCATAAATTTATCTTAAAAATTAAAATAAATAGTTGACTTATTATATCAATGTGATATCATTTTATGTTACCTTCCTAAATAATGGAGCAATCAGTGTCAGAGTATAAAAAATTAGAAAAGAGGTTTTTTTCATACCTCAATACCCATCTTATCTTCGTTAAAAGGTGGGTAGCCTACAGTTATAAGAGATTTCTTCAAAAGGGTAGAGAAAAAATAACAGTCATGCTAATCCCTCATTCTGAAAAAAAGATATTTAATTTTCAGATATCCCTTTTTACAATATCCTTTCTTGTATTGGTTCTTTCAGGTATCATCATTACCTTTTTCCTTTCCACTTCCCGATACACACTTACAAAAAAAGAAATGGAAGCGCTTCAAAATGCACAGGAAGGTAATATAAACTCAATGAATATGTTTAAACAAGAAATTTCCACTCTCAATAATTCTGTCCTGGAATATAAAGATAATATCAAAGAGATAATAAAATTACTCGGTGCAAGTCAATCTGAAAATATTTTCGGTCTTGGTGGTCCTGAAACTGAGATAAAAAATATTTCAGAGATTATGGGATTAAAAAGCAGGGACGATTACAGGTCGGAACTTGAAATCGTTAAAAGAATAAACGCAGACATTGTTGCAAGCAAAAAAGTACTACAAAACTTCACAAAATTTCTTGCAGCCAGGGAACAGATAATACAAAAAATACCGAACAACTGGCCGATTATCGGTGGAGGGTTTATTACCTCTCCCTTTGGGATGAGAAGATCTCCCTATACCGGTAACCTGGCAATGCATCAGGGTGTTGACATAAGCTGGTGGCCAGGAGCGCCAATACGATCTACTGCTGATGGCGTTGTTGTATTTGCAGGAATGAAGGGCGGGTATGGAAGAACAATTCAAATCCATCATGAGTATGGATTCCAAACACTGTACGCCCACCTTTCAAGTATTACAGCATATGAAGGGAAACAGGTAAAAAAAGGTGAAATAATAGGCTTTCTTGGAAGAACCGGACGGGCAACAGGATTTCACCTTCATTACGAAGTACGAATTGGTACAAAAGCAGTTGACCCTATGATTTTCATGACCACCGAATTTTAAAATCCGGGTTATGTTACACTTCACATCCTCTCTGACTCAAATTGCAGTACTAATAGTTAAAATTTTAATTAAGATTTCGTTAAAAAAACTATTTAATAAAAGATTTATTTAAATTATAATATTATTATATATTATAATACCCTAATGTGGATAAACCACATTTTAGATTAACAGGATTAAGGTACTAAGAAAGAGTGCATTTTTTAAAAAATGGCTGAAAATATACACGATAATCAGGAAGATTCATTTGTAAACAGTATTATTGGTGAAGGAACAACACTAAGAGGCGATTTTGATCTTAATGGCCTTTTAAGAATAGATGGTAAATTCTATGGAAGTGTTAATACAAACGGCAGGGTTTTAGTCGGTAAAAATGGAATTGCTGAAAGTACAATCATTGCCAATACTGTTGTAATTGGAGGAAAAGTAAAGGGAGACATAATAGCTACGGAAAAGATTACACTTTTATCCACAGGGGAATTAATCGGAAATATTAAAACCCCACGGCTCATCATAGAAGAAGGAGTAATTTTTGACGGAACCTGCGAGATAATAGAAGATAAAGATAAAATATTACAGATTAAAGATGAGTTTATTGGAAAACACAGTTCTACAGTCAATAAAGATATTTCCATGGATATACAAAAAGAGGGAAAAAAGAATCCGCCTGAACAACCTCTGGATATACTGAACGAGAGTAATTTCAAAAAAAAAGAGGGAACAAAAGTAACGTAATTTTTTCCTTGTCTTATTATCTCCTATTTCCATTTCAAATCCTTTCAATAAAAAATATTCAACAATTTCTCTGTACTTTTGTGATATGAGGCATTGAAATATATATAATACGGGCATGGTAAAAACATCCTTCTTTCCGTGAAAAGAGTTCATATAGGGATAAAACATTGAGCACAGAATTTTTTATTGTCTTTGAAGGTCCAGATGGATCAGGGAAGTCTACCCAGGCTGAATTACTGTTTAACACTCTTAAAAATGATGGATACTCGTGTATAATTACTGAAGAACCTGGAGGAACGCATGAAGGGAAAAGACTACGAGATATCCTTCTTAATCCTGAGTGGGAAATTTGCTCAAAGACGGAACTATTTCTTTTTTTAGCCGATAGATCTGAACATGTAAGCAGAGTTATTCAGCCTGCGCTGAAAGAAGGAAAAATCGTTATCTGCTCACGATACTTTTATTCAACCCTTGTCTATCAGGGCATTGCAAGAAAAATCGCAGGCCTGAAATTTTTAACAAAAATAAACCTGTTTGCAGTAAATAATATTCTGCCTGACGTTGTATTTTATCTAGATGTCTTGCCAGAACAGGGTCTTACCAAAGCAATGGACACAAGCTCGAGGACTTTCAGCTTTCATGGAGGGGATCGAATCGAAAGAGAGGGAAGCAGCTTCCAACAGCAGGTAAGAGAAGGATACCTTAAGCTTGCATCACAGTACAGTAATATCTTTGTCGTACTGAAACACGGCAGTATACAGGAAATAAGCAGTACCGTCTACAATGTAACAAAAAGGAGACTCGAGCATGATTGAGATGGAAAAAACAGGAAAGGATAAAAAAAGCATAAGAATTAAAAAGAAAAGTCTAAAAAAAAATCATCACCCGGTTAATATACTGCAGAGCAGATTTTATGATGAATTAAAAATTGCAGAAATAGAGGACTTCCACATTTCCTTTGATAATATTGTTGAAGAAATTACTAAACAGGGTGAAAAATTTTCAAAAAAACCGACATACGAAGAGTTAAAAATATATAAATCAATGATTATACAATTTTTGCAGTATGTAACAGAAAATATGATTTTGGTCGCACATTATACGAGCAGCAGCCGTATGAAGCAGAAAATCTATACGGTTACCAAGATAATTGACGATAGATTGAATGCTTTAACAAAACTTGTCATGACTCAACAGGCTCATAATATAAACCTTCTTGCCACTCTGGACGAAATCAGAGGTTTACTTGTAGATTTGTATAAATGAGGTGAAATTATGTCTGATCCCAAAGTTTTTGTTGTTGCAAAAATTCTTTATAATTGTGAAGTTTGTTTTTTAGAATTACCTGATTTCAATATAAATAGGGAAGATCTCATTATCATTGAGACGGCAAATGGTCCTGAAATTGCGACGGTAGCAGGGGTTACACACACCGTCCCGGAGGAGACCCAGTCAGGGAAGATAATCCGGCTGTGCACTGAAGATGATTTGAAAAAAAGGCGTGAGAATGAAGATAAAGAAAAAGAGGCATATCAGATAACCCTGGAAAAAATAAAGGATCATAACCTTGATATGAAATTGGTAAGTATACACTATTTCTTAGATGACAATAAAATCATTTTTAACTTTACTGCAGATGAACGGGTCGACTTCAGAGAACTTGTAAAAGATCTTGCATCTATTTTTAAAAAGAGAATTGAGCTGAGACAAATTGGTGCCCGGGATGAAGCGAAAATTGTTAAAGGGACAGGAATATGCGGGAGGAATTTCTGCTGTAATGCCATTAAGAATGAACTTCAGCCAGTTACCATAAAGATGGCAAAGGATCAAAATCTTACCCTGAACTCCTCAAAAATCTCAGGCGCCTGTGGAAGGCTGCTCTGCTGCCTCGCGTATGAGCACGAAGCTTACTGTGAAATAAAGAAAAATTATCCCCCTGAGGGAAGTATTATGGAATATAATGGAAAGACCGTTACTTTATCTGAGATAAATATTTTAAAAATGGTAGCAACTCTAAAGACAGAAGACGAAATTAATATACGAATCCCTCTGAAAGAACTCCCCCCAGGTCGCAGCTCAGGATAAATTTATTATTTTAAATACATTAACCCATCGTTCCCAGGATTCTGTCGAGTTCATCGTTTGAATAAAATTCTATTTTTATTGATCCTCTGCCTTCATGGTAATCGATTATCACTTTTGTCCCAAACTTTACTCTTAATTTTTCTTCTATTTCGTCGATAAATGGATCTTTTTCTTTGCCCTTTGTTCCACGTGGAACACTCTTTCTTCTTGTAATCCCTTCCAGCTCACGCACCGTTATATTTTCGCTGATGATTCTCTTTGCAAGATCCTCCTGTCCGCTTTTATTATTTATTGCTAACAGGGCTTTCGCCTGCCCTACAGAAATTGTTCCACGTGAAACATTATCCTGAATAATTTTTGGAAGCTCAAGAATTCGTATTATATTTGCAATATAGCTCCGTGATTTTCCAATACGCTTCGATAATTCCTCCTGCGTAATTCTATCTCTTTCAAGGATCATCTTATATGCAAGACCTTCTTCAATAGGATTGATATCTTCCCTCTGGATATTTTCTATCAACGCTAATTCAATTAATTTTTCTTCAGAATAATCTTTAATAACAGCAGGTATCTCTGATAAATCCGCCAGTTTTGCAGCCCTGACCCGTCTCTCCCCAACAATTACTTCATACTTATCATTATCACTTCGTACAACAATTGGCTGTATCAACCCATTTTCTTTGATAGATTGAGCTAACTCATTTATCTTTTCATTATCAAAGCTTTTTCTTGGTTGGAATCTATTCGGTATAAGATCTTCTATTTTAATATATTGAATACTTTCCTTAGCTATCTCTGAACCAAGAGCATCTGATATCAGAGCATCAAGCCCCTTACCTAACGCTTTTTTCCCCATTTTTCATTAATTCCTTTGACAGATTATAATAACTCACTGCTCCTATGCTTCTTGGATCATAATGACTGATCGGTTTCCCGTAGCTGGGTGCTTCTGCAAGTCTGATATTTCTTGGAATAATTGTTTTATAAACTTTATTCTTAAAATATGCAAGCACTTCTTCTACTACTTGTTTCGAAAGATTTGTTCTTGTATCATACATAGTCAAAATCACACCTTCAAGCTCCAATTCATGATTTAACCTCTGCTTAACAAGATTAATTGTTTTTAATAGCTGGCTCAGCCCTTCTAATGCATAATATTCGCACTGGATCGGGATAATCACTGCATCTGATGCAACAAGTCCATTAATAGTCAGGAGACCCAGTGACGGAGGTGAATCGATAAAAATATAATCGTAACTATTTTTTACCTTATCAACCACATTTTTTAACTTAAATTCTCTCCTTTGCATTTCCACCATCTCAACCTGAGCACCTGAAAGATTTATATTTGATGGAATAATGTATAAATTTTTTATTTCTGTAGAAATTATTATATCTTTTACCTCAACAATTCCAAGCAGGGCTTCATATAACCCCTTTGTACTTTCCTCTTTGGCTACTCCAAGTCCTGAACAGCTGCTTCCCTGTGAATCAAGATCTACGATTAAAATTTTATTTCCCGCCTCCGCCAAATATGCAGAAAGGTTAACAACAGTTGTTGTTTTTCCAACACCTCCTTTTTGATTTGCAACAATTATTGACTTACCCATGTAACACCTTATTTTATTTTTTTCACTACCCAGTAATTTAATGAAAAAAGAAAAACATTTACATAAAAAGTAAGCAGATTTTGATTAATGGGAAACCTAAATATAAACAATTATCTTAAAAATATATTACAGGGATATGTAAAAGACCACCTGCAAAGCAGGTGGTGGTTCCCAAGCCAAAAGGCTTTTAAAGGCATAGCCTTTGAATTAATCTTTTTAGAAATATTATAGACTACCCCAAAGGAGGTGGCTTCCTTTTGGCAGTGAAGGATGATAAAGGATGATAAAGGAGAAGATGTAAAGTATGTATCACCTGCATTTTTCGGAGAGGGTGGGATTCGAACCCACGGTTCCCTACAAGGAACAACGGTTTTCGAGACCGCCCGATTCAACCACTCTCGCACCTCTCCATTATTCGTGCGAAATAATAACCATTATATATCGAAAAATGACTTTTCCCAGTCTTTACACTCATGTTGTGAAAAAAGCTTTACTAACAGAA
Source organism: Spirochaetota bacterium (assembly GCA_030603285.1). Lineage (GTDB taxonomy): Bacteria > Spirochaetota > B62-G9 > B62-G9 > DRHN01 > JAUVYC01. Next base: position 590 of record JAUVYC010000002.1, on the reverse strand, counting down.
AAGATGGAATAGTCCTGTAACAGCATGTGAAGGAGAAAGTTTATTATATATTTTAACGGCTTTTTCTGTTTTATCAACAATTATCCTGCTGCATATATTTTCTAAGTAATCCATAGTTCTTTTTTCAATCTTCATCATATTGTTTGCACCTGAACCGATTACAACAATTTCAGGCTGCATTCTTGCCGTTCTATCAAGATCATTAATATGCAGGTTATGTCCCTCCTGTCTCCACCATGAATTGTTTATGCTCCCATCAGGATATAGAATAATATCCGATGAATATTTTGTCCCGTCAACACATATAATACCAAATGAATAGTAGTCTATTCTCATTCTTTTAGATCTATTGCAGGTAAAATACAGCTGAATAATTACGTTTATTTTTAAATATTTTAAACAATATTTAAATTTCCGTGATTCTATGTCTGAATAGGTGCTTATATTTATGAAATTGAATTGTAATTATTTTCTATGGGTATTTTTATTAATTATTAAGTCAGAGGGAATAATTTTCGTGCCCAAGAGGATTTGAACCTCCGACCCTTGGATCCGCAATCCAATGCTCTATCCACTGAGCTATGGGCACA